>JAQGIX010000257.1 GCA_028290925.1 Phenylobacterium sp.
CGCTACTCCACCGCCGGCGGCTCGTTCATCCGCAACGTGCAGCCGATGTTCGCCGATCTGGAGAGCGGCGGGATCGCACTGGCCCACAACGGCAACCTGACCAATTTCCTGACGCTGCGCCAACAGCTGGTGGCCGACGGGGCGATCTTCCAGTCGACCTCGGATTCGGAAGTGATCCTGCACCTGGTGGCCCGCTCGCGGAAGGACCGCATCGTCGACCGCTTCATCGATGCGCTCACCAGCCTCGAAGGCGGGTACGCCCTAGTGGCGATCACCAACAAGAAGCTGATCGGGGTGCGCGACCCGCTGGGCATCCGGCCGCTGGTGCTGGGCGACCTGGACGGCAAGGCGGTGCTGGCCTCGGAGACCTGCGCGCTCGACATGATCGGCGCCCGCTTCGTCCGCGACGTCGAGCACGGCGAGATGGTGGTCATCGACCAGGACGGCGTGACCTCGCTGCGGCCCTTCCCGGCCAAGCGGGCCCGGCCCTGCATCTTCGAATATGTCTATTTCGCCCGCCCGGACTCCGTGGTGAACGGCAAGTCGGTCTACGAGGTCCGCAAGCGCATGGGCCGGCGGCTGGCGCAGGAGGCGCCGGCCGAGGTGGACGTGGTGGTGCCGGTGCCGGACTCCGGCGTGCCGGCGGCGCTGGGCTACGCCCAGGAGGCGGGGCTGCCCTATGAGCTCGGCATCATCCGCAACCACTATGTGGGCCGCACCTTCATCCAGCCGACGCAGGGGGCGCGCGAGACCGGCGTGCGCATGAAGCTGTCGCCCAACCGCTCGGTGCTGGCCGGCAAGCGGGTGCTGCTGGTGGACGATTCCATCGTGCGCGGCACCAACTCGATCCGCGTGGTGCGCATGGTCCGCGAGGCCGGCGCCGCGGAGGTGCACCTGCGCTCGGCCTCGCCGCCGATCAAGTGGCCGGACTTCTACGGCATCGACATGCCGGACCGCGAGAAGCTGCTGGCCGCCAACCACTCGGTCGAGGAGATCGCCGAGATCCTGGGCGTCGATTCCATGGGCTACCTCTCGGTGGAGGGCCTCTATTGGGCGATGGAGGCCGGGGCGCGCAACCCCGCCGACCCGCAGTTCACCGACCACTATTTCACCGGCGACTATCCCACCCGCCTGCTCGACCGGGAGATCGCCGAGGGCCGCAACGAGGCCGTGGAGCGCCAGCTCTCCTTCCTGGTCGACGCGTGAGCGAAAAGGCGGCGCGCGAGAGCTGGCTCGGCCGCCTGAGGCCCGACTGGTACCTCCTGCTGATCGTCTCGATGGTGGTCATCGCCTCGGTGGCGCCGGCCCGCGGCGCCGCGGCGCCGGCCTTCGACCTGGCCACCAAGATCGCCATCGGGCTGGTGTTCTTCCTGCACGGCGCGCGGCTGCCGCGCGAGGCGGTGATCGGCGGCCTGATGCATTGGCGGCTGCACCTGGTGGTGCTGGGCGCGACCTTCGGCCTGTTCCCGATCCTGTGCCTGGGGATCACCGCCCTGCCCGACTGGATCACGCCGCGGGCGCTGGCCGGCGGCATCGTCTTCCTGGGCTGCCTGCCCTCGACCATCCAGTCCTCGATCGGCTTCACCGCCATCGGGCGCGGCAATGTGGCGGCCGCCGTGGCCGCGGCCTCGGCGTCGAACCTGCTGGGCGTGCTGCTGACGCCGGTGCTGGTGAGCCTGACCCTGCACGCCAAGGGCGCGATGAACCCGCACACGGTGGAGGCCATCGTGCTGCAGCTGCTGGCGCCGTTCATCGCCGGCCAGGTCCTGCGCCGCTGGATCGGCCACTGGGTTTCGGGCAACGCGGCCTGGCTCTCGAAGATCGACCGCGGCTCGATCCTGCTGGTGGTCTACACGGCCTTCTCCGGGGCGGTGGTGGGCGGCGTCTGGCATCGGATCGGGGCGCTCGACCTGGTGCGCTTGCTGATCCTTTGCGGGGTGCTGCTGGGCCTGGTCCTGGCGGCCACCTGGGGCGTGGCGCGAGCCTTGCGGTTCGCCACCGAGGACGAGATCGCCATCGTGTTCTGCGGCTCCAAGAAGAGCCTGGCGAGCGGCGTGCCCATGGCCGGCGTGCTGTTCCCGGGCGCGGCGGCCGGCGTGGCGCTGCTGCCGCTGATGGTGTTCCACCAGATCCAGCTGATGGCCTGCGCGGTGATCGCCCAGAGGTACGCCAATCGGGGCCACGCAAAGCGACAGGACACCGCCGTCGAGATTGGCTAGGAAGCGCGCCATGTCCGCGCTTCCCCTTTCCGACCGTATCGCCCTCGTCACCGGCGCCAGCCGCGGCATCGGCCGCGCCGCCGCCCTGGCCCTCGCCGGAGCCGGCGCCCATGTGGTGGCCGTGGCCCGCACGCAAGGCGCGCTGGAAGAGCTGGACGACGAGATCCGCAAGGCGAGCGGCCAGTCGGCGACCCTGGTCCCGCTGGACATCACCGATGGCGACGCCCTCGATAGGCTGGGCCTTGCGATCCACCAGCGGTTCGGCCGGCTGGACCTGCTGGTCCACGCCGCCGGCATCCTCGGGCCGATGACGCCGGTCAGCCACATCGAGCCCAAGCACTGGGACCGGGTGATCGCGGTGAACCTGACGGCGACCTACCGGCTGATCCGCACCACCGAGCCGCTGCTGCGCGCCGCGGCGGCCGCCCGGGCGATCTTCCTGACCTCAGGGGTCGCGGCCCACCCGCGGGCGTTCTGGGGGCCCTACGGGATGAGCAAGGCGGCGCTGGAGAACCTGGTGCGCACTTGGGCCGACGAGCTGGAGCAGACCAAGGTCCGCGCCGTGTTGCTGAGCCCGGGGCCCATGCGCACCAAGATGCGCGCCGAGGCCATGCCCGGCGAGGATCCGGACACCCTGCCCGATCCGTCGGAGATCGGACCGCTGATCGTGGAGCTGGCGCAGGCCGAGGGGCTCGGCCTGCCGAGCGTCAACGTGGCCTTCGCGGACTGGAAGACGGCCGCGACGCGCGCTTCGGCTTGACGCCGGGCCGGGTGAGCTTGGCGGCGCGGCCGCGGGGATTTCCGGGCTTGGCCTTGCCGTGCAGCTTGGGCTTGCCGGCCGCGCCGGCCTTGGCCCGCGTCGCCGCGGCGCTGCGGGTCTTGGCCTTGAGGCCGGTCTTGGCCTCGGAGGGCCGCGCGCGGGAGAGGCGCTCGCCGCTCTTCTCCTCACCCTCGGCGAAGGGGTTGCGGTTGGACCGGACGGTCACCCGGATCGGCACGCCCGGCAGGTCGAAGCTCTCGCGCAGGGAATTGATCAGGTAGCGGCGGTAGCTCTCCGGCAGCTGGTCGGCGCGGCTGGCGAACAGCACGAAGGTCGGCGGCCGGGCCTTGGTCTGGGCCATGTACTTGGGCTTGATCCGCCGCCCGCCCACCGCCGGCGGCGGGTGGCGCTGGGTGGCCATGGCCAGCCAGTCGTTAAGGTCGCGGGTCTTGACCTTGGTCGACCAGTCGCCGTGCACCTTGATCACCGCCGGCATCATCCGGTCGAGGCCGCGGCCGGTCTCGGCCGAGAGCGCCACGATCGGCGTGCCGCGCAGCTGCGGCAGCTGGCGCTGGGCCTCCTCGACGATCTCGGCGAGCCGGGCCGGCTGGTCGGCGATCAGGTCCCACTTGGCCAGCACGAAGACCAGGCCCCGGCCTTCCCGCTCCACCAGGTCGGCGATCTGCAGGTCCTGGATCTCGAAGGGGTGGGTGGCGTCCATCACCAGGATGACGATCTCGGCGAAGGTGATCGCGCGGATGGTGTCCTGGGTGGAGAGTTTCTCGAGTTTCTCCTGGACCTTGGCCTTGCGCCGCAAGCCGGCGGTGTCGACCAGCCGGACCTTGCGGCCGTCCCAGGTCCAGTCCACGGGGATGGCGTCGCGGGTGATGCCGGCTTCCGGGCCGGTGAGCAGCCGCTCCTCGCCGATCAGCCGGTTGACCAGGGTGGACTTGCCGGCGTTGGGCCGCCCGACGATGGCGATGCGGATCGACTTGTCGGCATCTTCGTCCTCGGCGTCGCCTTCGTCGTAGGCGATGGCCGCGACGGCGGCGTAGAGGTCGGCCATGCCCTCGCCGTGCTCGGCGGAGATCGGCACCGGCTCGCCGAGCCCCAGGCTGAAGGCTTCCATGGTCCCGGCGTCGCCGGCCGTGCCCTCCGCCTTGTTGGCGATGACGATCACCGGCTTGCCGCGCTTGCGCAGAATCTCGGCGAACACCTGGTCGAGGGGCGTGACGCCCTCGCGGGAATCCAGCACGAACAGCGCCACGTCGCCGTCGTCGATGGCCATCTCGGTCTGGACGCGCATGCGCGCCTCGAGGCTCTCGTCGGTGACGTCCTCGAAGCCGGCGGTGTCGATCAGCTCCAGGTCGATGTCGCCCAGCCGGCCGGTCCCGAACCGGCGGTCGCGGGTGACGCCCGGCCGGTCGTCGACGATGGCCAGCTTGCGGCCGGCCAGCCGGTTGAACAGCGTCGATTTGCCAACGTTGGGGCGGCCGACGATCGCGAGTTTCAGCGCCATGGCGTCAGCCTAAACCAGGCCCCTAGCGGAGCGCGATCAGTTCGGCGCTGTCCGTGAGCACATAGACGGCGTCGCCCGCGGCGATCGGCCCGATCAGCGCCGGTCCGCCGAGCTCGAGCCGCTTCTCCACCGCGCCGGTCTTGGCGTTGAGCGCCACCAGCTGGCCGGAGGAGCCGACCAGCAGCAGCCGGTTGTTGGACATCAGCGGGCTCGACCAGACGGGCTTGGGCATCTTGGTGCCGCCGATCCCCCAGAACCCGCCCCGGCTCTTGGGCACGTAGCCTTCGTTCAGGTCGTGCATCCAGTAGATCTGGCCGGTCTCGCGCGAGGCGCAGATCACCTGGCCGATCTTGGAGACCACATAGACCACGTCGCCGGCCGGCAGCGGCGTGGTGATGCCCACCACCGGCAGGGTCCAGCGCGGCTGGCCGGTGCGCAGGTCGGTGGCGGCGAACACGCCGGAGTGGCTGACCGCATAGACGTCGCCGCGGTAGATCACCGGTCGGCCGGGGACGTCGCGGATCTCGGAGAGCGCGCTGGTGCGGCTGGCGCGCGACAGCGCCTCGTCCCACAGGTCGTTGCCGTTGGCGATCCTGAGCGCCACGACCTCGCCGGAACCGAAGGAGGCGACCACCGTGTCGCCGGACACCGCGGGGCTCGAGGCGGCGAGAATCCGCGCCGGCTCCGACAGCGCCTGGTAGGTCCAGCCCGCCGCGCCGGTGGCGGCGTCGAAGGTCAGCATCGAGTTGTCGAGCGCCACGGCCATGACGCGGCCGGCGGCCACGGTCGGGGCGGCGTGGATCGGCTCCTCGGTGCGGGTGCGCCACAGCAGCTTGCCGCTGGCGGCGTCCACCGCGGCCACGAAGCGGTAGCCGGAGGTCACATAGAGCTTGCCGTCGTTGAAGGCGACGCCGCCGCCGAACGACTCGCGGTCGCGGCGATTGTCGCTGGGCCGCAGGTTGGCGCGCCAGATCTCGGCGCCGGTCTTGGCGTCGTGGGCCGAGACGCCGGCCTCGGCGTCCAGGGTGTAGATGCGCCCCGCGGCCACCACCGGGGTCCCGGTGACGTGGATGGCGTTCGACGAGCCCTGGCCGACGTTGCGCCGCCAGGCGATCGCCAGGTTGACCCCGGCGTCGACGTTCTCCACCGACTGCTCCGGCGTGCCGCCGGGCAGCGGCCAGTCGGCCTGGGTGGTGATCGGCGGCAGGGCGAAGTCGACGCCCTTCAGCGCCTCCGCGGGCGCCAGCACCTCGTCCTGCGGAATGATCGAGATTCGCTGCCCCTCGGTGGCGACCTCTTTCGGACCGCCAGAGCCCTTGAAGGGATTGAGCTTGCTGACCGTCGAGCATCCGGCCGCGCCGACGGCGGCGGTCAGGAGGGCGGCGAGGAGGAGATTATGGCGACGCGACGTCATTGCGGACCCGGGGCTTGCGGTTGCGGCGGGAGGGCGGGCGACGTCTGGCCAGGCGCCAGCATCACCGGGGGCGGCAGGGCGGCGGCGGCCTTGGCGACGGCGGACACCGTCTTGGCCGAGCCGGAATCGATCAGGTCCATGGCGGCCTTGGCCCGTTCGCGCGCGCCGTCGGAGGCGTCGAGCGACTGGGTGATCACCACGAACTGGCCGCGCGCGCCGCCGGCGTCGCCGGCCATCAGCTTGGCGAAGCCGAGCGCCTCGCGCGCCTGCACACGGTAGGGATGACCGTCCTGCATGAGGGGGGTCAAGCGCGCCTCCAGATCCTTCTGCGGGGCGGTGTCCAGTAAGGCGAAGGCGGATTTGAGGCGGGCAGCGTCACCGAGTATGTCGTCCGGCGCGGCGGTCGCGGCCTGGTCGAACAGCTTCACCGCAACGGGCGTGTTGCGGTCGGCGAGCTTCAGCCCGCCGAGCTGCATCAGCGCCAGCGACTTGTAGGCCGCCGAAGGCGATTGGGAGACCTGCGTCCACAGATGGACCGCCTGGTCGCGATGGCCCTGGTTCAGCGCCTCGAGGGCGGCGGTATATTGCTCAGACGCCTTGGCGGCCTGCTGGGTGCGATACTGCTGCCAGCCCCAGACGCTGAACACGGCGATCAGCATGGCCGCGGCGATGCCCAGCACCCATGGCAGCGCCTTCATCGCAAGCGAGCGGTATCGCTCGGAGCGAAGCTGCTCCTCGACCTCGTCGAATAGATCGGTCAATCGGGACTCCGGGTGGTCGTCAGGCGCCGTGCGCAGAGGCGGGGAACCTATAGCGCGCCGCGAAGCCCCGCAACGGCCCCGGACGCGGCATGGCGGTCAGCCGGCCTTGGCGAAATAAATCTCGGCGGGACCGGGGAAGCGCCGGGCGCGGACGTCGTCGGCGTAGCGGGCCACCGCCTGGCTGATCTCACCCCGCAAATCGGCGTAGCGGCGCACGAACTTCGGCGTCCAGTCGAACAGGCCCAGCATGTCGTCGGTGACCAGGATCTGGCCGTCGCAGCCGGCCGAGGCGCCGATGCCGATGGTGGGGACGGCCACCGCCTCGGTGATCTCGCGGGCCAGGCCTTCGGCGACGCCTTCCACGACGATGGCGAAGACGCCGGCCTCCGCGGTCGCGCGCGCATCCTCCAGGATCCGCCGGCGCTCCTCGGCGCCCTTGCCCTTGGCCTTGAAGCCGCCGTCCACCAGCACCGCCTGGGGCCGCAGGCCCACATGGCCCATGACCGGGATGCCGCGCTTCACCAGATAGGCGATGTTGTGGACGATCGTCTCGCCCGCCTCGACCTTCACCGCCTGGGCGCCGGTCTCCTTCATGATCCGCGCCGCGTTGTCGTAGGCCGCCTCCGCCGAGCCCTCGTAGGAGCCGAACGGCATGTCGACGACCACCATGGCGGCGCGCGAGCCGCGCATCACCGCCTGGCCGTGCAGGATCATCATCTCCAGGGTGACGCCCACCGTGTTGGGCAGGCCGTGGACCACCATGCCGACCGAATCGCCCACCAGCAGCAGGTCGCAGTGCGCGTCCAGCAGCTCGGCCATGGGGGCGGTGTAGGCGGTCAGGCAGACGATCGGCGTCTGGCCCTTGCGCATGGTGATGTCCGGCGCGGCGAGGCGCCTGACCGTCTCCTGGCGATGCGATGACAACCTAAAGCTCCTCGATCACCCGGGTGAGCGCAAAGCCCATGGCGACGATCGCCAGGGCCGAGGCGACCCATACCACGACGCCCGCGCTGGCGAACCCCGAGACCCAGTCGGCGCGCGGCGCGATCTGGGTCAACCCGGCCTGCAGCACCTTGGCGGAATCGCCCGCCGCCTCCGCACGCTGGAAGAGGTTCGACATGATCAGCTGGCTGGCGCCGATGACGCCGCCGGCCCCGCCCGCGGCGCCGATCAGCCAGCGGCGGGCCGTCCAGCCGGTGTTGAGGCGCCGCTCCACCCGATCGGCGAAGGCGCCGGCGTCGGGCAGATCGGGGGCGTCGGCGAAGAACCGCTCGAGGCGGCGCTCGAACTCGACCTCAGCCATTGCCGCGCCTCCCTTCAACAGCCGCGCCGCCGCCAGGCGCCAGTCGCGCTCTGAGCTTTTCCAGACCACGTTTGACATGGGATTTGACCGTTCCAAGCGGCAGGTTCAAGGCCTCGGCCGCCTCCGCGTGCGAAAGCCCCGCCCCGAAACACATGCTGACGCAAAGCCGTTCGGCCGCGCCCAGCATCTTCAACGCCCCATCGAGGTCGATAGCCGCGTCGGCGTCCGACGGCCCGGCGGCCGGCTCGTCCTCGATCCCGTCCGAGGCGAAGGCGCCGAGCTTGCGCTCCTTCTGCAGGCGCTTGAGGTAGGTCCGCGCCGCGATCCGCTTGACCCAGCTGGCGAAAGTCCCCTCGCCGCGGAATTCGGTGATCCGCTCGAAGGCGATGAGGAAGGCGTCCTGGGCCGTGTCGTCCGCCTCACCGGCCTGCGCGCCCATCCGGCGCAGCAGGCCGCGCACCGCCGAGCCGTGCCGCCGCACAAGCTCGCCGAAGGCGCGACGTTCGCCGGTCGCCGCGTGGCTGCATAGCTCCACGTCGTGCAGGCTGGTGAACCTGAGATTTGTCGAGCCCGCCATGGGCTGGTCCCCCGGCTGACCGGCCTACCGCCGCTCGCGGCCGACGAAGTACATGGCGATGAAAGCCAGCCCGATAAATGCCGGGAAGCAGGCGATTCCGATGATCGGGAAGGTCGCATCCGGGTCTTCGAAGCCGAGCGCCCAGCCCATGGCCGCCAGGCCCACGCCGACGCCCAGCCAGACGATGCCGGTGCGCAGGTCGCGTTGCGGCGACGGCGGCGTCTTCACGCCGGACGAGATGGCGTCCACCACCTCTGTGGGCAGCGGCTGGCCGCGCTCGATGGCCGCCTTGAGCGTCTCGGCCATCTTCTGACGTTCCATACTCTTGAAGTAGCGCGGCACGATCACGATCGCCGCGATCATGGCGAAAAAGAAGATCGGGATCATCGTCCCGATGACGCTTGGATCCATGATGAATTCTCCTCTCGATGTAGCCTGGGCGGTTCAGCCCGTTTCTGATGAGAAAGAGGCGTCAGAAGCGCAGGGCGGATGCAAATTCTTCCATGAAATCTTAGTCACGATTCCAACGACCCGCGCGATCCAACCCGCGCGGCGACGAAGAGGCCCGCCCCGGCCCGACGCGCAATTCTCCTCGACCCGCACAAGAGGGGGTGGTGACAATCCGGCGGCGATCTCCCACACCATCCGTGCAAACGGGGGGATGCAGGCATGGCTTGGGGGCTGGGACGACTTCGCTCGATGCTGTGGGGGCTTGCCCAGCGGCACGTCGCGCCGCGGCCGCTCAGCTGGCAGAACCAGCCCCGCGACACCCTGCACTGGTTCGACGAACCCCAGCTGCCGCTCCAGCCCTACGGACTGGCCATGCCGGCGTTCGGGCTTCGCGAATCGGCCGGCACCGGCGACCTCGGGTCGTTCCTGGGCATCGGCGATTCCTGGGCCCACCTGGTCAACCGGTTCCTGCCGCCGGACCCCATGGTCCTCGACATCGGCTGCGGCTGCGGGAAGATGGCGCGCTACTTCGCGCTCAACCCCGGCCTGCACTACGTCGGCGTCGACATCTTCGAGCCCTCGATCCTCTGGTGCCGGCGCGCCTTCGAACGCTACGGCGACCGGTTCCGGTTCGAGCATTTCGACGGCTATTCGGCCGCCTACAATCCGGACGGCAAGCTGCGCGCCGAGGATTACATCCTGCCGACGCCGGACGGCTCGGTCGACCTGATCGTCTGCGGCTCGCTGTTCACCCACCTCTTCGAGCCGCAGGCCCGCCACTACCTCTCCCAGCTCAGGCGCGTGCTGAAGCCGGGCGGCTCGGCGCTGGTGTCGCTGCATGTGGAGCCCCCGGCCGGCGAGGTCTATGCCGGGACCGAATGGCGCATCGACGTGGACGAAGCCCACTTCCTCGGCATGGCCAAGGCGGCCGGACTCGAGGCGGCCGAGCGGATCGGCGTGGTCTATGGCCAGGTGGTGCACCGCCTGCGGCGGCCGTAACGCCTGACCCCGGTCGGGCCCTAGGCGTCCGCCGACGCGGCGTGATCTCCAAATCCGCCGAGGATCGCCACCGCCGAAAGCGCCGCCGCCAGGGCGGCCGCGCCGGGCGCCAGCGGACCGGAGATCGCGGTCAGCACCGGCTGCAGGATCGGCCACAGCGCCCACATGGCCAGCCCGCCGAGCGCGCTCACGCCGCCCAGGAAGGCCAGGTCCTGCACGCAGCGGCGCTTGGCCAGGCGCTGCATCACCGCGGCCTGGAAGACCGGATCGCGGAGCGGCGGGGCGTCCTGGGCGAACAGCGCCTTCAGGCGATCGTCAGCAGGGTTCATCTTGGACTCCCAACGCAACAAGCAGGCGCGCCCGGCCGCGCGTCACATGGCTCTTCACCGTTCCGAGCGGCAGGTCCAGCGCCTCGGCCGCCTCCGCATGGCTGAAATCCGCCGCCAGGCACAGGGCCACGCAGGCGCGCTGGTCTGGGGGCAGGTCCGCCATGGCGGTCTCCAGGGTGATCCGGTCGTCCAACGCCTCGCGGGCCGGCGGGGTCCGCTCGGCCTCGTAGGTCGCTTCGCGCGTGCGGCTGCGTCCGGCCGAGCGCCGGGCGGTGAGGTGCTTGCGGTGGGCGATGCCGCACAGCCAGGCCCGCACGCTGCCGCCGGCCCTCAGCCGCCCGATGCGCGGCCAGGCGGCCAGGAAGGTCTCCTGGGCCAGGTCGTCGGCCAGAGCCCAGTCGCCGCAGGCCCGCCTGAGGAAGGCGCGCACCGCCTGCTGGTGCCGCTCGATGAGGCGCGAGAAGGCCTCCGTCGAGCCGGCCTGGGCCGCCGCGACGAGCGACTCGTCGAGGCCTTCCAACTTCATCGACCGCGGAAGGTGCTCGAGAAGATCGCGCCGAGCAGGTTGCCGACGAAGACGAAGGTCATGATGATCGCCACCAGCCGGAACGGCCCGTCGGCGCCGGGGATGTCGCCCCACTCCGCGGCGAACCAGAAGCCGGCCGCCACCGCTCCGGTGACGAAGGCCGAGCGCCACTGCCAGTAGGGTCCCCAGCGGTAGTAGCGCCGCCAGGCCCGGCGGCCGTGCCAGTAGGGCGGATAGGGCGGCGCGGCGCCGCCCCAGGCCGGATCGCCCATCGGATCCTGCGCCGCCTTGATCAGCTCGGGCGGCGGATCCTTGCCCTGCGCGGCGTAGGACTTGATCAGCTCCAGGTGGTCGCGGCTGCGCCGGTAGGAGAGCCAGCGGTCCCAGGCGCCGAAGATGAAGAAGCCGATGGGGAACAGCAGCCACCAGTAGCTGCGGAAGAAGTCGTC
>JAQGIX010000271.1 GCA_028290925.1 Phenylobacterium sp.
GACCACGGCGACGCCGGGCAGCAGGCCGTCGAGGGCGGTCCCGCCGTCGACCACGAAGGCGCCGCGGACACCCTTCACCGACTTGGCGGCGTCGAGGTCGGCGCTGGCCACCTTGGCGCCGAACACCCCGGCCTTCTCGTAGGTGGCGTAGAGCATCCCCGGGCGTTTCACGTCGATGCCGAACAGCGGCTGGCCGGTGACGATCTTGGCGGTGTCGTACTGCGGGGTGGCCTTGCCGATGATCCGGTAGTCCTTGGGATCCTTGAGCGTCAGCGACTTGGGATCGGGCACGGTGACGGTCGAGCACTGGCCGGCCAGCGAGCCGTAGCTCGCCTTCCGCTTGGTGGAGGCGTGGATCACCATGCCGCCGCCCGTGGTGCATTCGCCGGCCGGGCAGTTCCAGGCCAGAGCCGCGGCCTGGATCAGCATGGCGCGGGCGACGGCGCCGACCCGGCGGTGGTCGTCCCAGTGCAGGGGCGTGGCCATGGAGCCGCCGGCGAACTGGCGGCCGAAGGTCTTGGGATCGTTGTCCGCCTGCTCGATGCGGACGCTTTCCCACGGCACGTCCAGCTCCTCGGCGATGATCATCGGCAGGCTGGTCTTGATGCCCTGCCCGATCTCCGGGTTCTTGGCCATGATGGTCACGACGCCGTCGGGCGCCACGCGGACATAGGCGTTGATCGGCTTGGCGCCGGCGTCGGCCGCGCCGGCCTTGGGGGCGATGGAGAAGGTCAGCAGCAGGCCGGCCGCGGAGGCGGAGGCCTGGATGAAGCCGCGCCGCGAGGCGCCGGTCAGTTCGCCAAGAGTCTGGATCGTCATGGCCTAGACCTCCACCGGCTGGCCGGAGGCGTGCTTGATGGCGGCGCGGATGCGATTGTAGGTGGCGCAGCGGCAGATGTTGCCGCTCATCGCCGCGTCGATGTCGGCGTCGGTGGGCCGGGGCTTGGACTTGAGCAGCGCGGTGGCCGACATGATCTGGCCGGGCTGGCAGTAGCCGCACTGGGCGACGTCCAGCTCGGCCCAGGCGGCCTGCACGCGTCTGCCGACCGGGTCGGCGGCCATGCCTTCGATGGTGGAGATCTTCGCCGCGCCCACCGCCGAGACCGGCAGCGAGCAGGAGCGCACCGGCTGGCCGTCGAGATGGACGGTGCAGGCGCCGCACTGGGCCACGCCGCAGCCGAACTTCGGCCCGGTGATGCCGAGCGCATCGCGCAGCGTCCAGAGCAGCGGGGTGTCGGCATCCACGTCCGCGGTGAGGACCTTGCCGTTGACGTTGAGCTTATAGGCCATGGCGCTCCTCCCACGAGCGGACGAAGTCTAGCGCAGGCGGCTACCCGGGGCAAAGAAAGCAAACGGAACCCCACCTCCCCCGTTCACGGGGGAGGCAAGCTCTAGCCGGCCACCCGGAATTCGATGCGGGCCTTGAAGCCGTCGGGCTCGAACCGGGGCTCGACCTTGCCGCCGTGCTGGCGCAGCGCCGCCTGCAGCAGCTTGGTGCCGAAGCCGCGGCGGTTCGACGGCTCGACGGGCGGGCCGCCGCGCTCGCGCCAGTGCAGCGCCGCCATGCCCGGCCCGGCGCCCTCGGCCTTCAGGCTGACCCGGCCCTCGGGGCGCGACAGAGCGCCGTACTTCACCGCGTTGGTGGCCATCTCGTGCAGCAGCAAGGCCAGGCCGGCGGCCACGTCGCCGTGCACCGTCAGGCCGGCGATGTCGGGCGCCAGCTCGAAGCGCTCCAGGCCGAAGGGCGTCAGCGTCTGGGCCGCCAGGTCGGCGAGCTGCACCGGCCGTCCGCCCGAGGCGGTGACCAGGTCCTGGGCCTGGGCCATGGCTTCCAGCCGGGCGATCAGGGTGCTCTTGAAGGCCGCGACGCTTTCCACGGTCCGCGCGGTCTCGGTGATGATCGCCATCATCACCTGCAGGCCGTTCTTGGCGCGGTGGGCCAGCTCGCCCATCACCAGGCTGCGGCGCTCCTCGGCTTCGTGGCGGGCGGTGTTGTCGAGAGTGGTGCCGACCACCAGGACGGCGCCGGTGTCGTCGAGGACCACCCGGCCGCGGGTGAGGATCCAGCGCAGCTGGCCGTTGGGGGCGACCGCCCGGTACTCCATGGCGAAGTCGCCGCCGCCGACGCGGTCGCGCGCCTTGGTATAGACGTCGATGCAGCCTGCCCGGTCGTCGGGGTGGATGGTCGCCAGGTAGATCTCGACGGTCACCGGCGCGTCCATCGGCAAGCCGAAGATCGCCTTGTTGCGGTCGGACCAGGCGATCGCATTGGTGCGCAGGTCCCATTCCCAGAAGCCGAGGCCGGTGGCTTCCACGGCCACCTCCATGCGGCGGCGCTGCTCCTCCAGCTCGTCGGCCGTGCGCCTGGCGTCGGTGACGTCGGCGAGCAGGCCATCCCAGGCGGTCGAGCCGTCGGGCAGGATCCGGCGGGCCGAGGCGATGCGGACCCAGCGCAGATCGCCGTCCGCGCGGCGCAGCTGCACCTCGACGTCGAAGCGGCCGTCGCCGGCCAGGGCTTGCGCCTCGGCGGCGGCGAGGATCTCGCGGTGTTCGGGCAGGATCTGGTCGTAGAGCACCCGGGCGTCGGCCAGCGCGGCCTGGACCGGCACGCCGGTCAGGGCTTCGCAGGTGGCGGACACATAGCTGAAGCGGCGGCCGTCGCCGTCCGGCGGGGCGAGGATCTGATAGGCCATGCCCAGGCCGAGCGCCTCCGCCACCTCTGCGAAGGGCGGTGCGCGCGGGCCGTCGAACTCGCTTCCCTGGTCTGCCAACCCGCCGCCTTTCTGACCCTTTCCGGCAATCTGGAGTGGCCAAGGTGGGACCACAACACAAAATGCTGGGGCCCTCCGGCAACGGGCGAATCGCCGGCCCCTGGACGATCAGCCGCGCGGCAGCACCACCACGGCGTCCGGCAACTGGTTGGGGTTGTCCTGCGGATCGGCCGGGAAACGCTCGGCCAGGACGTCGCCGCATCGGCCGATGGCGGCCGCGAACCCGGCGGCCGGCTCGCCGCGCTTCAGCCCATCGGCCAGCGCCGCCATGGCGCGGTCCCAGACGTGCGGCTCGACGTGCTGGGCGATGCCCTCGTCGGCGACCAGCTCGGCCATGCGTTCGGCCAGCGAGACGAAGATCAGCACCCCGGTGCGGTCGCGGGTGCCCTCGAGGTTCTTGGTCAGGAAGATCTCGCGGGCGCGGCGCTGCACCTCGTGGCGCTTGGACAGGCGCGGGGTGAGCGCCAGGCGCACCGGCCGCAGCGCCACGACGATGGCGACGGCGGCGAACAGCACGGCCTGCAGCAGGATGGCGCCCACCAGGGCGTTGCGGGCCGCGGCCTCCGCCGCCGCGCCCACCTGGGCCGCGGTCCAGCCGCCGCCGAACAGGTCCGGGGCGGTGACGTGAACCCCGCCCAGCAGCAGCAGCGCCGGGGCGAGCAGGGCCACGCCGGCCGCCCAGGCCAGCGGGGTCTCGCCATAGTGGCCGCTCTGTTAGGCCACCACGCAGTAGATCTCGCCCGTGGTGCGGGCCTCGGCGTCGCGCACGGCGGCCTCGATGGCTGCGAGGTCGGCGGGGGAAAGGCTGTGGGTCATCTCACCAGCTCCCCGAGGAGCCGCCGCCGCCGAACGAGCCGCCGCCGCCGGAGAAGCCGCCGCCGCCGCCGCCGCCGAACCCGCCGCCACCGCCAAATCCGCCGCCGCGACCCGACAGGATCAGCGGCAGCAGCCACCAGAGCCCGCCGCCGCCGCCGTAGAACCGGCGGCTGCGGAACAGCGACACGATGATCCAGAACACCAGGATGATCCCGAGGATCACGATGAGCGGCGGCGCCTGCGACCCGCCGGTCTGCGCCGCGGCCTGGGCCTGGCTCGCCTGGGCGACCTGGGCCTTGGCCTGGTCGTCCGGCAGGGACAGCTGCTGGACCAGCGCCTCGGTCCCGTCGACGATCCCCTGCTCCATATGGCCGGCCTTGAACTGGGGCAGGACCTTGCGTTGCAGGATGAGGTTGGAGAGGGCGTCGGTGAGCACCGGCTCAAGCCCGTAGCCGACCTCGACGCGGACCTTCCGGTCGTTGGGCGCGACCAGCAGGATCGCCCCGTCGTTGACGCCCTTGCGGCCGAGCTGCCAGACGCGGCCCAGCTGGTAGCCGTAGTCCTCGATCGGATAGCCCTGCAGGTCGGGGACGGTCACCACCACCAGCTGGTGGCTGGTCTTGGCCTCCAGCTGGGCGAGGTCGGTCGTCAGCTTCTCAGTGGTCTGCGGCGACAGCAGATGGGCGTCGTCCACCACCCGGCCGGTGAGCGCCGGGAACTTCGGCGCGGCCAGCGAGGCGCCGGCGAAGGCGAAGAAGCCGACGACGAAGGCGGCCGCCAGGACCGCCTTCAGCCGCATGAGGCCGGGCGCGACCGCGATCACTTGGGCGCCGGCGCCTGGCCGGGCGGCAGGGCGGCGGTGGCGGGCGCCGGGGGCGCCGT
>JAQGIX010000321.1 GCA_028290925.1 Phenylobacterium sp.
AATACGGCCGCGCCGTGGACATCCTGACCAAGGCGGCGATCAAGGAGATGATCGTGCCGTCCCTGCTGCCGGTGTTCTCCCCGATCGTGCTGTTCTTCGTGATCAACGCCATCGCGGGTAAGGTCGACGCCTTCGCCTGCGTGGGGGCCATGCTGATGGGCGTGATCGTCACCGGCCTGTTCGTCGCCATCTCAATGACGGCGGGCGGCGGCGCCTGGGACAACGCCAAGAAGTACATCGAAGAGGGCCACTTCGGCGGCAAGGGATCGGAAGCCCACAAGGCCGCGGTAACCGGCGACACCGTCGGTGACCCCTACAAGGACACGGCGGGTCCCGCCGTGAACCCGATGATCAAGATCACCAACATCGTGGCCCTGCTGCTGTTGGCGGTCCTGGCCCACGGGGTGATCCACTGATCCACCGCCGACGCTGACAAGAAGACGCCCCGGAGAGCGATCTCCGGGGCGTTTTTCTTTGGCGATTTCCCTGCCGCTCGTGGGGCGGGAGGGCTAGTTCCGCCGGTCGCCCGGGCGGGTGCCGGGGACGCCTTCGTCCTGGTTCGGCAGGATCCCGCCGTGGCCGACGGTCCCCAGCATCTGTTCGAGGGCGGTCATCTCGCGGCCGCGGGTCGGCGTCTCGCGATCGTTGTAGGCGATGATCTTGCCGTCCTTGAGGGTGTAGGTGTGCACGGTCTCCACCTGTTCGCTCTCCTTGTTGAAGGCGATGGCGGTGACGTTGCGGGCCACGATCTTCGGCCGCCGGAAGGCGATCCGCTCCTTCACCTGGTTCATGTAGAACCAGGTGTTGGGATCGAAGGTGGAGGTCGCCGAGGGCGAGCCGAGCTTCCCGCGGACGGTCGACTTGGTGTCGACGCCGATCTTCACGTCCTTCGGATCGGACTCGATGGTCTGGAAACCGGAATAGGAACTGATCGGCGCGCAGGCGGCGACCGAGAGATAGCCGACGGCGAGGGCGGCGAAGGCGGCGCGACGAAACATCTGCAACAAGGCCCCATTCTACGGCAAGAGGCTTTGACCTATCCGTCGCCGCCCCTTAGTTCAATGCCGCCTTTAGTCCCGGCATCGGGCGAAATCGAGGCCTTCATGCTGCTGGACCGTTTGTTCCGTCCCCGACCGGCCCAGGCGATGGGGCGCACGCTCTACGTCCAGGTCGTCGAGCAGGCCCGTGCGCCTGCGCTCTACGAGGTCCTGGGTTGCCCCGACACCGTCGAGGGCCGCTTCGAGCTCTACACCCTGCACCTGATGTTGCTGCTGGAGCGCCTGCGCGGCGCGGAGGGCGCGGCGGAAATCTCCCAGGCGCTGTTCGACGCCTATCTGAAGGGCCTTGACGACGGGCTGCGCGAGATGGGCGTCGGCGACCTGTCGGTCGGCAAAAAGATGCGCCGGCTGGGCGAGGCCTTCTACGGCCGCGGCAAGTCCTACGACGCGGCGCTGGCCGGCCTGCCCGACGTCGGGCCCCTGACCGCGCTGTTGGGCCGCACCGTCTACGAGGGGGCCGACGCGAGCCGCGCCCCGGACCTGGCGGCCTATGTGCTGGCGCAGCGGGAGGCGCTGGCGGCCGAGCCGCTGGAGCGCCTGCTGGCCGGCGAGGCGAACTGGGGCGGCTCATGAGCAAGGCCTGGACGACGCCGATCGCCCTCCATGAGCTCGGCCGCGGGCCGCGCCAGGTGCGCCTGGAGCCGGACGCCGCCGAGCGCGCCGAGGTCGCCGCGGCCCTCGGCCTGCAGAGCCTGCCGGCCCTGACCGCCGAACTCACCATCCGTCCCTGGCTCGACGGCGCGGAGATCAGCGGCCGATTCGAGGCCGTCGTGGAGCAGCTGTGCTCGGTCTCGCTGGAGCCCTTCGAACAGCCGCTGAGCGG
Organism: Phenylobacterium sp.; assembly: GCA_028290925.1. GTDB lineage: Bacteria > Pseudomonadota > Alphaproteobacteria > Caulobacterales > Caulobacteraceae > Phenylobacterium. Next base: position 1,882 of record JAQGIX010000321.1, read on the forward strand.
CGAGATCGCCGTGCAGGTGGTCCCGGCCGGCAGTCCGAACGCGGCCCCGGAGGAGGACGCCGACACCGAACTCGATCCCGAGGGACCCGATCCGCCGGACGTGCTGGCAGGCGAAGCGATCGACCTGGCGGCCTATGTGGTCGAGCACCTGTCGCTGGAGATCGATCCCTTCCCCCGCAAGGCGGGCGTGGAATTCGAATACGACGCGCCGCCCGAGCCGGAATCGCCCTTCGCGGTCCTCAAGAAGCTCAAGGACCAGAAGCCCTAAGCCCTGCCTGCGCAGGTTTGCATCGCCACCTTCGCCCGGCGTATCGTCGCCGCGATTCCAGGCCGCCGCCTAAAGGGACGCCAAGGCCGTCTTGACCCAGACCCTCGTGATTTCGATCGACGCCATGGGCGGAGACCACGGCCCGTCCGTGGTCATCCCCGCGGTCGCCCGCGCGCTCGCCGAGCTGCCGGACAACGTCTGCTTCCTGCTGCATGGCGACGAAGGCGTGCTCGCCCCGGCGGTCGCCCAGCACCCGGGCGCGGCCGGCCGGGTGACCATCCGGCATGCCGACAAGGTGGTCGGCATGGACGAGAAGCCCGCCCAGGCGCTGCGCCGGTCCAAGGGCACCTCCATGTGGAACGCCGTGGAAGCGGTGCGGGACGGCGAGGCGGCCGCGGCGGTCTCGGCCGGCAACACCGGCGCCCTGATGGCCATCTCCAAGCTGATCCTGCGGATGAGCGCCGATCTGGACCGCCCGGCGCTGGCCGCCAGCATCCCGACGCCACGCGGCGTGACCACCTTCCTGGACGTCGGCGCCAACGTCGACTGCGACGCCGAGCGATTGGTCGAGTTCGCCATCATGGGCGAGGCCTATCACCGCGCCGCCCACGGCAAGGCCCATCCCACCGTCGGGCTGCTCAACGTGGGCGCCGAGGAGATGAAGGGCCACGGCGAGGTCCGCGAGGCCAACCGGGTGCTGCGCGGCGGCGGCTTCGAGATCGACTACCGTGGCTTCGTCGAGGGCGACGACATCACCAAGGGGGTGGTCGACGTTGTGGTCACCGACGGCTTCACCGGCAATGTGGCGCTGAAGGCCATGGAGGGCGCCGCGCGCTTCATCACCGGCGAGCTGCGCACCGCGCTGACGTCCGGCCCCGCGGCCACCCTGGGGGCCCTGGTGGCCCGCGGGGCGCTGGTCAAGTTCCGCGACCGGATGAACCCGCCGCCGGCCGCACCCCTGCTGGGCCTCAACGGCCTGGTGCTGAAGATCCACGGCGGGGCGAGCGGCCGCGACTTCGCCCAGGCCCTGCGGGTGGCCTTCGATCTTGCGCAAAGCGACTTCGCGGCCGAGATCGAACGCAATATGAGGAGGCTGCCCGCCGCGCTCGCAGAGTCGAGCCCCGAGATGAGCGTCGGGCCTGCCGATGGAGCCGCCTAGGTGACGAGCGTGATGCGTAGCGTGGTGACCGGGGTGGGCGGTTACCTCCCGGACCGGGTCGTGACCAACGACGACCTGGCGACGCGCGTCGACACCTCCGACGAATGGATCCGCGAACGCACCGGCATCCACCAGCGCCACCAGGCCGCCGACGACCAGCCGACCTCCGACCTCGCGGTGGCCGCCGCGCGCCGGGCGCTGGAGGCCGCCGGGCGCAAGCCCGAGGACGTGGACCTGATCGTGGTGGCCACCACCACCCCTGACCTGACCTTCCCGGCCACCGCCGCCATCGTGCAGCGCAAGCTGGGCTGTCCGATCGGCATCGCCTTCGACGTCCAGGCGGTGTGCTCGGGCTTCGTCTACGCGCTGTCGGTGGCCGACGGCTTCGTGGCGCGCGGCCGGGCCAACTGCGCCCTGGTGATCGGCGCCGAGACCATGACCCGGCTGATGGACTGGAGCGACCGCGGCACCTGCGTGCTGTTCGGCGATGGAGCCGGCGCCGTGGTGGTGGAGCCCCGGGCGGGCGAGGGCGGGACCACCGACCGCGGGCTGCTGGGCTTCGCCCTGCGCGCCGACGGGACCAAGCAGGACCTGCTGTTCGTCGACGGCGGGGTCTCCACCGGCCAGATCGGCCACCTGCGCATGCAGGGCAACCAGGTGTTCCGCCACGCCGTGGTCAACATCTCCGAAGCCATCCGCGCGGCGGCCGACGACGCCGGCATCACGGTGGCGAGCGTCGACTGGTTCATCCCGCACCAGGCCAACCAGCGCATCCTGGAAGGCGTCGCCAAGCGGGTGGGCATCGACGAGAAGAAGGTGATCTCCACCGTCGCCCAGCACGCCAACACCTCGGCGGCCTCGATTCCGCTGGCGCTCTACCAGGGCCTGCAGGACGGCCGCGTGAAGCCGGGCCAGCTGCTGCTTCTGGAAGCCATGGGCGGCGGCCTCACCTGGGGCGCCTGCGTGCTTCGCCTCTAGCGCGAAGCCGCGCCGGAAATCATTCGACGCGCAGCCGGGCGGAAACCGGGGCCGCTTTTCCCGGCTGTCGCCCAGCGGTTAAGCTTCTCTGCAATCCGGCGCTTGAAGTCTTTGACCTGATGGGACAATCAGGGCAGGCTCATCCAATGGGGTCGGGGATACGGCGAGCATGAAAGGCGAAACGGTGACGCGGGCCGATCTTTGCGAGGCGGTCCACGAGGAAGTGGGTCTCACCCGTCAGGATTGCGGCGAGCTCGTCGAGCGGGTGCTGGAGCTGATGGCCCTGGCGCTCGAGCACGGCGAGCAGGTCAAGCTGTCCGGCTTCGGCGTCTTCCAGGTGCGCGCCAAGCGCGCCCGCATGGGCCGCAACCCCAAGACCGGCGAGCCGGCCGCCATCGAGCCGCGCCGGGTGATCGGCTTTCGCGCCTCCCAGGTGATGAAAGCCCGGGTCGACCGGTCGCTGTCGCGGTGAGGACCGCTTAGCCGCCGTGACCAAGGGCCCGGAAGCCTTTCGGACCATCTCCGAGGCGGCCGACGAGCTGAACGTGCCGCAGCACGTCCTGCGCTTCTGGGAAACCAAGTTCAATTTCATCCGCCCCATGAAGCGGGCCGGCGGCCGGCGCTTCTACCGGCCGAGCGACATCGCCGTGCTGCAGGGCGTGCGCCGCCTGCTGCACGACGAGGGCTACACCATCAAGGGCGTCCAGCGCCTGCACCGCGAGCAGGGCCTGCGCCGGCTGGTGACGGCCGGGCAGGACGAAGGCGCCGCCGCCGCAGCTGAGACCGTCCCGCCGCCGGACGCCGCGCTCAGCGACGACGGCCGCGAGCGCCTCACCGGGATGCTGCACGAACTCGAGGACGCCAAGCGGCGCCTGGACGACATTCTCAAGGCCTGAAAAGAAGTCTCGCCGCCGGGCCGATGGTCGGAGCGACAGGATTTGAACCTGCGACCCCTTGACCCCCAGTCAAGTGCGCTACCAGGCTGCGCCACGCTCCGCGAGGCCCAAGCGGCGAGGGCGGTCTTCTATCGGCTTCGGCGGTCCGGGCAAACGTAAAATCGCGAGACTCTACCGCCCGCGGTTCATCCAGCTGATCAGCGGGAACAGCGGCACGCCCCACAGCACCCCGGCCAGGCCGAAGTAGAGCCCCTGCACAGCCCAGTGCTTGGGGATGTGGTCGCCGACCGTCGCCACCACCACGACATAGGCCGTGAGGAACCCCAGGATGCCGACCAGGCCGATCAGCTTGCGGACGCGCGCGCTCATCGCGGGGTCTTAGCGGGCCCGGCCGTGCGGCGGAAGCATGGACGTGGGCGCGGATTGGCGGTAGCGGGGCGCCATATGACCTCCTTCCTGCGTTCCGACCGCTCGCGCGCCGTGGCGATCTGGCTGTTCGCCCTGGCCGCCCTGGTCGCCGCCATGGTGGTGGTGGGCGGCGCGACGCGGCTGACCGGCTCGGGCCTGTCGATCACCGAGTGGAAGCCGATCAAGGGCGTGATCCCGCCGCTGAACCTGGCGGAATGGCAGGCGGAGTTCGCCCGCTACCGGCAGATCCCGCAGTACCAGCAGCTGAACCGCGGCATGGGCCTTGGCCAGTTCCAGTCGATCTATTGGTGGGAGTGGTCGCACCGGCTACTCGGCCGGCTGCTCGGCGTGGTGTTCTTCCTGCCCTTCGTCTGGTTCGCGGTGCGCCGCGAGATCTCCCGGCGGATGGCCTGGCGCCTGGCGGTCCTCTTCGTACTGGGCGCCCTGCAGGGCCTGGTCGGCTGGTGGATGGTGGCGAGCGGGCTGGAGGGCCGGGTCTACGTCGCCCCCGAGCGGTTGATGATCCACCTCGGCCTGGCCTTCGCCCTGCTGGGGGCCCTGGTCTGGACGGCGGTCGACGCCTGGGCCGGCCTGGCCCGCCAGACGCTGCCGAGCCCCTGGGGCGGGCGCGCGCTGTGGCTGGTCGGGCTGATCTACGCCCAGGTGCTGCTGGGGGCCCTGGTGGCCGGCAACCACGCAGGCCTGGTCTACAACGACTTCCCGTTGATGGGCGGCCGCCTGGCGCCCGCCGACTACGCCGGGCCGGGCCTCTGGGCGACCCTGGCGCACAGCCAAGGCGCCGTGCAGCTGCATCACCGGCTGATGGCCTATCTGGTGCTGGTCGTGGCGCTGGCCTTCGCCTGGATGGCCTCGCGGTCGAGCTACCTGGCCGGCGGGGCCAGGACCCTGGCCTGGGTGGTGGCGGGCGCGGTCGTCGTCCAGGCGCTGCTGGGGATCGCCACCCTGATGTTCGCCGTGCCCTTCGCGCTGGGCATGATCCACCAGCTGATGGCGGCCATCACCTTCAGCCTGGCCGTAGCCTTCGCCTGGAGGGTGCGGCGGACCTAGGCCCCACGGCTTGCGCGGCGCGGACGGCCTGAGTCCGAAAACGTCGGTCTTCGGTCATTGCGGCCTAGCTTCGCGGGCCGCACAAGGGACCCGCCGACCGCGACTCTCACGGCCGAACCGACTTCGGGGATCATCATGGACACGCGCATTCGGACCTCGCTGATCATCGCCGCCGGCGCGATCGCCTTCGGCCTGGCCGCCAGCGCGTCGTCCCGCGCCGAGGCGCCGCCCGCCGCGCCGCGCTTCACCGCCGACGGCAAGATGGAGTTCCCCAAGGACTACCGGAGCTGGATCTACCTCTCCACCGGCCTGGACATGGCCTACACCGAGCAGACCGGCATGGGCCCCGACGACCACATGTTCGACAGCGTGTTCGTCAACCGCGAGGCCTACGACGCCTACCAGAAGACCGGCCACTGGCCCGACAAGACGGTGATGGTGCTCGAGGTGCGCAAGGGCGCGGGGAAGGGGTCCATCAACAAGCACGGCCAGTTCCAGACCGACAAGCTGGCGGCCGAGGTCCACGCCAAGGACGAGGCGCGCTTCAAGGACACCGGCGGCTGGGCCTTCTTCGGGTTCGGCGGCGGCGAGCGGCCCGCGGCCAAGCTTCCGACCGGGGCGGGCTGCATCTCCTGCCACGAGGCCCACGCAGCGGTGGACACCACCTTCGTGCAGTTCTACCCGACCCTGCTGCCCATCGCCCAGGCGAAGAAGACGCTCAGCGCGGCCTATCTGAAGGACGAGGCCGCCGGCGCTGCGGTGAAGTAGATGCCCCCGTTGGGGGGAGCTGTCGCGAAGCGACCGAGGGGGTTGAAGGGCAGGGCCTTCGACGCTCGTGGGCTGCAACCCCGTCCGATTGTCCGGACCACCTCTCCCGTCGAGGACGACGCGCGGTAACATAATACCGTAATCCAAAAGTCGCGTGTTTTCCGTAACTTAGCCGTCCTCGCCGATTGGCGTGTTGACAGCGGTTGGCGATGTCGGCATATGCGCCGCTCACGTCGGGGCGGCACGCGTCCCGAGCAGACTGACGGACCCCATTCCCATGATGAAGACCACGGCTTCGCTGAAGCCCGCCGAGGTCGAGAAGAAGTGGATCGTGATCGACGCCAAGGACGCCATCGTCGGCCGTCTGGCTTCGTTCATCGCGATGCGCCTTCGCGGCAAGCACCGGCCCGACTACACCCCGAACGTGGACTGCGGCGACGTGGTCGTCGTGCTCAACGCCGACAAGGTGAAGTTCACCGGCCGCAAGCTGGCCAACAAGATCTACTACCGGCACACCGGCCACCCGGGCGGCGTCAAGCAGCGCACCGCGGGCCAGATCCTCGAAGGCAAGCACCCCGAGCGGGTGCTGGAAAAGGCCGTCGAGCGCATGCTGCCCAAGGAAAGCCCGCTGGCCCGCAAGCAGATGACGCACCTGCGCATCTACACCGGCGAGGCGCATCCCCACGAAGCGCAGAGCCCTGAGACCATCGCGTTCGCCGATCTGAACGCCAAGAACGTGCGGAGCGCGTAGCGATGTCGGAATCCCCCACGACCACCGAAGCGCAAGGCTTCGACGCCCTGAAGGGCATGGGCACGCAGGCCTCTGAAGAGATCGTCCGCGAGCCGAAGATTGACGCCCAGGGCCGCTCCTACGCGACCGGCAAGCGCAAGAACGCCATCGCGCGGGTGTGGATCAAGCCGGGCAAGGGCAAGATCACCATCAACGGCCGCGACCAGGAGATCTATTTCGCGCGGCCCGTGCTGCGCATGATGATCGCCCAGCCGCTGGAGCTCACCGACCGCGCCGGCCAGTTCGACGTGGTCGCCACCGTGGAAGGCTCCGGCCTTTCCGGCCAGGCGGGCGCCATCCGCCACGCGATCTCCAAGGCGCTGACCTACTATGAGCCCGGCCTGCGCGCCGTGCTGAAGCCGCACGGCCTGCTCACCCGCGACCCGCGGATCGTGGAGCGCAAGAAGTACGGCAAGGCGAAGGCCCGACGCAGCTTCCAGTTCTCGAAGCGCTAACCGCGCGCGAAAACTCGCGAACGGATTGGGGGCGCTTCGGGACACCGGAGCGCCCCTTCGCTATTTCGGATCAGGTTGGTTGGATCGGGGCTCATGACCCACACTGTCTTCATCGACGGCGAAGCCGGCACCACCGGCTTGCAGATCCGGCAGCGGCTGGCCGACCGCCGCGACCTGACGCTGGTCTCCATCGACCCGGCGAAGCGCAAGGACCCGGAGGCCCGCGCCGAGCTGCTCAACAGCGCCGACGCCGTGGTCCTGTGCCTGCCCGACGACGCGGCGCGCGAGGCGGTCGACCTGATCAGCTCGAACAGCGTCCGGGTGGTCGATCCCTCGACGGCGCACCGCGTCGCGCCCGACTGGGCGTTCGGCTTTCCTGAGCTCGCCAAGGGACAGCGCGCGGCGATCTCGGCCTCCAAGCGGGTCAGCAATCCGGGGTGCTATTCGACCGGCTTCATCGCCCTGGTGCGGCCGCTGGTCGACGCGGGGATCGTGCCCGCCGACTGGCCGGTCAGCTGCAACGCCGTCTCCGGCTACACCGGCGGCGGCAAGGGCCTGATCGCCGAGATGGAGGGCGCAGCGCCGGAGGGCGCGTCCGACGCCTACCGCGCCTACGGCCTGACGTTGGCCCACAAGCACGTGCCGGAGATGCAGCTGTGCACGGGGCTAACCCATCCGCCGCTGTTCGCCCCTTCGGTCGGCCGCTACGCCCAGGGGATGATCGTCGAGGTCCCGCTGCCCCTGTGGGCGCTGCCGGGCGAACCCGAGCCGGAGGACCTGCGCAGGGTGCTTGCGGCCTACTATGCGGACGAACGGTTCGTGGAGGTGGCCACGGAGGCTGAGTGCGCCGAGCTGGCCCAGGCGCGCGCCGGCGCGGCCGGCTACGTGGCGGCCGTGGATCCCGAGGCGCTCAACGGAACCAACCAGATGAAGCTCTTCGTGTTCGGCAACCCGGCGCGCGGCCAGGTCCGGCTGCTGGCCCTGCTCGACAACCTCGGCAAGGGGGCGTCCGGCGCCTGCATCCAGAACCTCAACCTGATGCTCGGCCTGGAGGAGGGCGCGGGCCTGTGAGCCTGCGCCGGGCCGGGGCAGGGGACGCCGCGGCGATCGCCGTCGTCCACCGCGCGGCCATGCGGGCCTCGCTGCCGTTCCTGCCGGAGCTGCACACCGCCGAGCAGGACCTCAGCTTCTTCGCCGAGCGGTTCCTGCCGGCCAACGAGGTCTGGGTGGCGGAGATCGACGGCCAGGTGGCGGGCTACGTCGGTTTCGACGGCGACTGGATCAACCACCTCTACGTCCACCCCGACCACCAGGGTCGCGGCCTCGGACCCCAGCTGCTGGCCAAGGCCCTGGCCGACGGCCGGGCGAAGCAGCTCTGGACCTTCCAGAGGAACGACCGCGCCCGGCGGTTCTACGAACAGCGGGGCTTTTCGGCGGTGCGGTTCACCGACGGGGCGGGGAACGAGGAGCGCGAACCCGACGTGCTCTACGCCTGGGCGGGCGCCTCGGCCTTGTAACCTCGGGCCGGTCGGCTACCTAATACCGGCATGAGCCTTCTCGATCGTCGCACCTTCCTGCTGGTCTCCGCCGCCGTCTGCGCCGCGCCTGGCCTGGCGCTGGCCGCGCCGGACAAGTACGCCGCCTCACCCTGGCGGAAGATCTCCGACGCCGAGTGGAAGAAGCGCCTGCCGCCCGAGGCCTACGACGTGCTGCGCCACGAGGGCACCGAGCGGCCGTTCGCCAGCCCGCTGCTGAACGAGCATCGCAAGGGGGTGTTCGCCTGCCTGGGCTGCGGCCTGCCGCTGTTCCGCTCGGACTGGAAGTTCGACAGCGGCACCGGCTGGCCGAGCTTCTACACCTACATCCCCGACGCGCTGGGCAAGAAGTCCGACCACGGCCTGCCGTTCGAGGAGCGCACCGAGTACCACTGCATCCAGTGCCTGGGGCACCAGGGCCACGTGTTCAACGACGGCCCCAAGCCCACCGGCCTGCGCTACTGCAACGACGGCGTGGCGCTGAAGTTCGTGCCGGCCTAGACCGGCTTTCCGGCCTTGGCGGGCTCGTCCGGATCCGGCGACGCGCCATCCTCCTGATCGATCGTACCCGAGCCGGTGACGTGGCTCTCCAGCCGGCCGGGACGGGTCAACAGGGTCACGTCGCCGGAACCGGTGATGTCGAGCTTGGCCCAGGTCTTGGGTCCGACCTTGGCCTGGCCCGATCCGGAGATCTTCACATCGGCGCCGTCGGCGGCGAGACCGCTCAGGTCGGCGTCGCCGGAGCCCGAGATGACCAGGTTCAGGGTCTTGGTGGCGCCCGCGGCGCTCACGTCGCCGTCGCCCGAGACATGGACGTTCAACTCGTCCTGCCGATAGTCGCGGATGTCGAGCTTGCCGCTGCCGTTGATCCCGAAGCTCCTGATCTTGGGCGCGGTCAGCTCGACGGTGACGTCGGCCGCGTCGTACGCCGGCCGGTCGAAGCGCAGGTGGCCGCCCTGCACCACCACGTGGTCGATCACGTCCCGCGGTCCGCGGACCACCAGCCGGGCGGGGCCGTCGGCCTGGGTGAAGTGGACGTCGGCGGGCACATCGACCTCCAGGGCGTCGCCGCCGGTCCAGGCGAGATCGCGGCTCGTCTGCGGACCGTCGTCGGCGTGGGTGTGGCTCCAACCGAAGGCGTGATGGGCGTTGTTCCAATTGTACCGACCGAAGCGACCGACCCAGGTCCAGGCCCCCTGGCTGAGGACCTCCTGCCCGGCGATGCCGACGGCGATGGAGAGGCAGACCGCCGAGAGCAGGAAGCCGGCGACGGCGATCATGGCGAGCACGCGGATC
>JAQGIX010000409.1 GCA_028290925.1 Phenylobacterium sp.
TCGGCGATGGCCACCACCACGGCCGAGAGGCCGATGACCACCGCGGCGCCGGCGGCGTCCGGGTTCATGGGTGACGCGCCGGGAAGTCGAAGGGGCAGGCCAAGGCATAGTCGTAGTCGCCCATGGCCTCGACGGCCGCGACCATCCGCCCCTCGCGGCCCATCAGTTCATCGGCCAGCGCCACGATGCGGCGGTTGGGCGAGGCGTGCGGCGCGGCCCGGCGGAGCGCCAGGGCGATGGTCCGTTCCTCCACCTTGGGGCTGCGCTCGCAGGCCAGGACGAAGGCGGTGGCCGTCGAGCGGCTGATGCCCGCCCAGCAGTGGATCAGCATCGGATCAGCCCCGTCCCAGGTGCGGCCGAAGGCGAGGATCTGGCTGACCACGGTCGCGTCGGGAACGATCATCGCCTCCATCGGCTCGACGATGTCGTTGACCCCCAGCCGCAGGTGCCGCTCCGGGGCGACGCCGGCCGGTGTCGCGATCATGGTCATGGGATCGAGCAGGGTGATCAGGTGCGAGGGCCGGCGGGCGGCGATCAGCGGCTCCACGTCGGCCAGTCCGCAGACGATCAGCGTCACGCCTCACTCCGTGTCGAAGGCGAGGTCGGCGCCGCGATAGCCGGCCGCCTCGGAGAGGAAATTGTAGCGGTGCACATAGCGCGCCTGGGCGATCGAGGCGGGCAGCGGGTCGATGTGCAGGCTGTAGCCGCCCGGCGGCGGCCCGAAGACCTCCAGCGCCTCGGCGGGGCTGAAGCCGGCCAGCTGCACCGCCTCGAAGAAGGCGCTGGCGCGGTCGGCCTGCTTGATCAGCTTCTTGATCAGAGGCGGGGTCCTGGCGGGCAGGCCGAAGCGGAGGTGGATGGCGGCCTCCAGGCTGTCCTCGAACGTGCGATAATCGACGCCGAGGGCCGCCTTGAAGGGCGAGATCATGTCGCCGATCACATATTCGGGCGCATCGTGCAGCAGGGCCGCGAGGCGCCAGCGCGGTTCCACGTCCGGCTGGATGTGGGCCACGATCTCCTCCACCACCAGGCAGTGCTGGGCGACGGAGAAGGCGTGCTCGCCCACCGTCTGGCCGTTCCAGCGGGCCACGCGGGCCAGGCCGTGGGCGATATCCTCGATCTCGATGTCCATCGGAGACGGATCGAGCAGGTCCAGCCGGCGGCCCGACAGCATGCGTTGCCAGGCCCTGGCGTCTTCAGCCGAACGACGCAGCCCTTTCCTCACCGACGCATTACCTCCACAGTCCAGGTCAGGAACCGGCGCAGGCCCTGACAAAGATCAATGCGAGCATAGGGTCTTGGATCGAAAGGTCACGCGAAGGAACAGGCGATGAGCTGGGCACGAGTGATGGCGCCACTTTCCGGAGGGCAGGGCGACCGCGCCACGGTGGCCGCGGCGCGGGTGTTGGCCGAGCCGTTCGGCGCCGAGCTGTCGGGCGTCTACACCCCCGCCGACGTGGCCGATGTGATGCCCTGGATGGGCGAGGGGTTCATGGGCGGCGTGCAGACCACGGCCTTGGAATCCCTCAAGGAAGCCGCCCAGGCCGGCGAGACCAACGCCCGCGCGGTGATGGACGCCTGCGACTACAAGAAGAAGCAGTTCGTCAGCCTGCAGACGCCCGTCTGGGCGGGGCTGTCGGCGGAGGCGCGGCTCTCCGACCTGGTGGTGTTCACCAACGATCCGGCGCGCGGCCGCGGACCGCTGGGCGAGGCCTTCCAGCAGATCCTGGCCGACGAGCACCGGCCGGTGCTGATCGCGCGCGAGGGCCTGAAGATCGGCGGGACCATCGCGGTGGCCTGGGACGGCGGCAAGGAGGCCTCGCGCGCCGCGCGGCTGGCGCTGCCGCTGCTGGAGAAGGCCAAGCGCACCGTGATCCTGGCCGCACCCAAGGCCAGCTCGCGCAGTTTCGATCCGGCCAAGCTGCAATCCTACTACGGCGCCCGCGGGGTGAAGGCGGAGATCGAGCTCCTGCCCGACACCGGCGATGCGGCGCCCCTCCTGCTGCACGCCGCCCGCTCGGTCGAGGCGGACATCCTGGTGGCCGGGGCCTTCGGCCATCCGCGGCTGCAGGAATTCATATTCGGTGGAACGACGCGGACGCTCTTGAATTCCGACCATCCGTCGTTGTTCTTGTCTCACTAGGCCAAAGAGGTAGTCCCATGCCCCTGTCGCGCATCGTGATGCGGCTCGCCCGCAATCCCGGCACGGAGTTCTCGGGCGGCGACGATCACCGCGGCTATGCGCTGACCGCCCCGCTGACCGGCGAGGGCCATCTCGACGCGAGCGCCTATTCCAAGACCCGCGACCGCTGCGTGGTGCGGCGCTTCGCGCCGGACGAGGATCCGGTGGACGGCCGCCTGGCGCGGCGCGGCCAGCGCTGGTTCTTCGACTACGACGACACCGACGCCGCCGACGACGAGCCGGTCTACCGCCTGGGCGAGCACCGCTTCGCGGTGGGGGAATATGTCACCGTCACCGACGAGGACGGCCGCCCGCTCACCTACAAGGTGGTGGAGGTCCAGCCGGCGGGGTGACGCTCGCGCTCAGGCCCCGCCGTTGCGGCGGACCAGGCGCTGGATGTCGTGGTAGAGCCGGTTGCCGTCGGTGATCTCGTCGTGCGACTTCACGATGGCCACGGTCAGCGGGCCGGTCTTCGGGCCGGAGGCCTCGTAGCCGACGAAGTGGTAGCCGTCGGGCAGGTTATCGCGCTTGGCGATGAAGGTGACGCGCAGGCCGCGCTTCTCGCGGGAGAAGGCCTCGCCGCGCAGGCGCACGTCGCGGGTGACATGGACGGTCGCCTCGTCGTCGGAGGCGTCGATGCGGATCCCGCCGATATTGACCTTGGCGTTGCGGTCGTCGGCCTCGACGTGCAGGCCGGGCAGGTTGATGTTCGCGTGGTCGCCGTCGCCGACCACGACCGCCTTGCCGCCGATGGTCACGCTGTCCTTGTGGCCGGCGCCCCAATTGGTGTCCTTGCCGCCGCCGCCGGTGTCCTGGCTCGCCTCGCGGGCCGCCCTGGCCGCGTCGCCGGCGGGGCTCGCGGCCGGCTCGACCTTCCCGGGCTTGGCCGGCGCGGCGGGCGCTTTCCCGCCCTCCGGGGCGGCGG
>JAQGIX010000309.1 GCA_028290925.1 Phenylobacterium sp.
TCGCCCCCGTGTTCGCCGCCCCGGTCGTGACCATGGCCATCGCCCTCATGGTCGCCGGCCACGGCGCCGGTCCCCGCCAGGGAGGCGAGGGCGACGGTGATCGCGGCGAAGGTCAGGGAGAGGCGCCTCATCGGCCGGATTGTCCCAGTTGTGCGGTTTCAGTCGAGGCCTTTTCGCAGGCCCACCGTGAACTCCGCCTGAACGGGCCGAAAGGTTCGACAGCCGGGCCCCGCAGGCCCGCGACGAGCCGTCCGCGCCGACATCCAAGGTCTCGCCGAGACAGATTCCCCGAAATGGGCGCCGTCATCTGAACATGACAGCCAGACAACAGCCCCCTTAACCATGTGTTCAGGCTGAATAGCGTTTCCTGATCTATGCAAGGACCGGATGGGCGCCAGAATTGGCGTCCGCGGCCCAAGATGGGAACCAAGATCATGCTGGCTAGCATGGACGTCGCGAACCAAGGTCTCCCGCTGCCGAAGCCCGATGCGTCGGGCGACGAGCTGTTCCGCATGGGACTGCTCTATTCGACAGGCCAGGGTGGCGCGCCGGTCGACTATGTGTCGGCGCACATGCTGTTCAACCTGGCCGCAATGCGCGGCTCGGTGGAGGCCAAGATCTATCGCAAGGAGCTCTCGGAGGAGATGGCGTCAGAGGACGTCGCCGAGGCCCAGCGGCAGGCGCGCGAATGGTTGGCCCGCGGCTGAGCGGGCGGCCCTGACCCGGACGCGTCGCTGCGACGGCGCATTGGCGCGCCAACAAGGCTAGGCGCCCGCCCTCCGCTTCGGTAGAAACCGCGGTCCCTGAGGCCGCCGTCTGCAACTGTTTGCAAACTGCCATTCGGGCGATCTGAAAACCTGCGGGTTTTCAATAAGGTGACGTGGCCGAGTGGCTGAAGGCAACGGTTTGCTAAATCGTCATACTCGAAAGGGTATCGAGGGTTCGAATCCCTCCGTCACCGCCACTTTTCCTGCTTCGCCCGCTGCGCTTCGCAGGACGGGCGTCCTGAGCCGGCCATGACCGCCGCCAGCGCCGCCGAGCTCCTGTCCGCGGCGCAGGCCGCCCATCACGCCAGCCGCTATGCGGAGGCCGAAGCCCTCTATGCGCGGGCCGTCGAGGTCGCGCCGGACAACGCCGACGCGCACCACGACCGCGGCGCCTTCTACAAGCTGGTCGGCCGGCTGCCCGAGGCAGAGGCGGCGTTGCGGATCGCGGCCCGGCTGGATGCGCAGACCCCCCGCATCCGTCACGCCCTAGGCTTCGTGCTCTTGAGCCAGGGCCGTTACGCCGAGGGCTGGCCGCTCTACGAGGCGCGCCACGAGATGCCGCAGATCGGCCTCGCCAAGCCGTCGCTCGCCTATCCGGAATGGCGCGGCGAGGCGCTGACGGGCCGGAGCCTGCTGATCTTCGGCGAACAGGGCCTGGGCGACCAGATCATGAGCGCGCGCTTCGCGGCTCAACTCGCCGCCCGCGGCGTCGACGTCACCTTGCTCTGCAATCTGGCGCTGGAGCGCCTGTTCGCCAGTCTTGGCGTGCGGGTGATCGGCATGAGCGGGCCGGTGGCGTTCCCCGATCCCGCGGCCTGGGTGATGTCCGGCGACCTGGCCGGCCGGGCCGGCGTCACGCTGGAGACCCTGCCCAATGCGCCCTATCTGCGCGGCGAGGTCCGCCGGCGCGGGGCCGTCGGCGTCGTCGCCCGCGGCAACCCCAAGCACCTGAACGACGCCCACCGCTCGCTGCCGCCAGACCTGGCGGCGCGGCTCCTCAGCCTGCCCGGCGCGCGCAGCCTCGCCCCGGAAGACAGCGGCGCGGCCGACTTCCAGGACACCGCCGACCTCATCGCCGGCCTCGACCTGGTGATCTCCGTGGACACCGCGGTCGCCCACCTGGCGGGCGCCATGGGTAAGCCGGTGTGGATCCTGCTGCCCGCCGTGATGACCGACTGGCGTTGGGGGCAGGCCGGCGAGGCGACGCCCTGGTATCCCAGCGCGCGTCTCTATCGGCAGCCGTCGCCCGGCGACTGGGCCGGCGTTTTCGATCGCATCAAACGCGACCTCGCCGGGTTCAAACCAGAATAGCCGCCGGGCTATCCGGCGATTTATTCTGCAGCGACAACTAAGACCCGAGATGATCTTCCAAGAATAATTCGAGAACATTTTGTATTCGGCCGGAACTGTTGAGCTTCTCGCGCATTTCATTTGCACGAGAAGGATATGCATCCCTCTCAGGAGCCTCAGCACATGCGCAAACACCTGCTCGCCGCCGGCATCGCCGCGGCAGCTCTCATCCCTTCGTTCGCGGCCGCCCAGACGACCTGCGAGCAACAGCACAATCAACGGATCGTCGGCACGGTCGGCGGCGGCCTCTTGGGCGCGCTGCTCGGCAGCGCCGTGGCCGGCCACGGCGACAAGACCACCGGGGCCGTGATCGGCGGGGTCGGCGGCGCGGTTATCGGCAACCAGATGGCCAAGCCCAACGCCGACTGCGCCCACGCCTACGGCTATTACGACACCAACGGCGCCTGGCACGCCACCGCCGTCGAGCGCGCCAGCGCTCAAGGCTATTACGACCGCAACGGCAATTGGGTCGCCGGCGCGCCGAATGGCTACTACGACAGCCAGAACCGCTGGATCGCGGCCAACACCAGCGCCTCGGCCAGCGGCTACTACGACAACCAGAACCGCTGGGTGCCGGCCTCCGCCAACGGCTACTATGACACCGACGGCAATTGGGTCGGCGGCGTGGCCAGCGGCTACTACGACGGCCAGGGCCGTTGGGTCGCCGGCCCGACCACGGGCCGCTACGACAGCTCGGGCCGCTGGATGTCCGGCCAGCCGAGCGGCCATCGCGACGCGCGCGGCGTCTGGGTCGCCGATGCCGAGCCCGGCTACTACGACACCAATGGCCGCTGGAGAGCCGGTCAGGCCGTGGGCTACTACGATACCCAGGGCCGCTGGATCGCCACGGCGCAGTCGGCCTCCAACCAGGCCTACAACACCTCCTACCAGAACGGCTCGAACTGGGCCGGCGCGCCCACCGACTTCCACGCCCGCGCCGCCTGGCTCGACCAGCGTATCCGCACCAGCCTCGACGACGGCAGCCTCTCGCATACCGATGGCAAGCGGGCGCTTCGCAGCCTGAACGACATCCGCCGCGAAGAGCAGCGTCTGCGCCGCTACAACGGCCAGCTCACCCAGCGCGACGACGCCCGCCTCCAGGCCAAGCTCGACAACCTGGGCGCCAACGTCCGTCTGACCCGCCAGACCAGCTACCGTAACGACTAGGCCTGACGAGTAGGCTTAAGGGGCCCGCCGGAGCGATCCGGCGGGCCTCTTGCTGTCGGCGAGCTGGCGACCTCGCGGGTCGCGCCCGTCGCCAACCTCAAGTCACCGCCGCGCGCTGGCGGTAGTCCGCGCGGTCGAAGGCGCGGGTTTCCAGGATGTCGCGCAGGATCTCCACCGCGTCCCAGACCTGGGCGTGGCTCAGATAGAGCGGCGAGAAGCCGAAGCGCGCCACGTCCGGCGCCCGGAAGTCGCCGATCACCCCGCGGGCGATCAGCGCCTGCACCAGGGCGTAGCCGTCCGGGTGGGCGTAGGAGACGTGCAGGCCGCGGCGGGTGGATTCCCGCGGACCCAGCAGCGCCAGGCCGTGGCCCGCGCAGCGCTGCTCCACGAGGCTTATGAACAGTTCGGCCAGAGCCAGGCCCTTGGCCTCCACCTGGGCCGGGTCCGCCTGCAGCTGCAGGTCGAGGCCGGCTTCCAGCGCCGCCAGCCCCAGCACGCTGGGCGTCCCGGAGACCTGGGCGCGGATGTCGGGCGCCGGGCGATAGTGGCCTTCGAAGGCGAAGGGCTCGGCGTGGCCCATCCAGCCGGTGAGCGGCGAGCGGATCTGCGCCTGGTGCCGCTCGGCCACGAATAGGAAGGCCGGCGCCCCGGGCCCGCCGTTCAGGTACTTGTAGCCGCAGCCGACCGCGAGGTCGGCCTTCGCCAAGCTGAGGTCCACGGCCAGGGCCCCGACGCTGTGGCTGAGGTCCCAGAGCGCCAGCGCTCCCTTGGCGTGGGCGGCTGCCGTCACCTCCGAAAGGTCCCAGCGCAGGCTCGTCTTGTAGTGGACGTGGGTCAGGACCACGGCGGCCGTGGCCTCGTCGATGGCCTCCACCAGCCGCTCCGGCTCGGCGATCCGCAGCTCCAGGCCGGGGACCATCCCCGCCAGGCCTTCCAGCGCATAGACGTCGGTCGGGAAATTGTCGGCGGGCGTCAGCAGCACCTTGCGGCCGGGCCGCAGGCTGAGCGCGCCGGCGGCCAGCTTGAAGAGGTTCACCGTCGTCGAGTCCGCCACCGCCACCTCGTGCGGCGCGGCGCCGATCAGGGCTGCGATCTTGCCGCCGGTCCGCAGGGGCGCGTCCATCCAGCCGTTCAGGTTCCAGCTGCGGATCAGGTCGCGGCCCCACTCGCCCCCCACCACGTCGGCCAGCCGCGCCGCGACCGCCTTGGGCGGCGGCCCCAGCGAATTGCCGTCGAGATAGATCAGCCCCTTTGGCAGCTCGAACTCGTCGCGGAAGCGGGCGAGGGGATCGGTGGCGTCCAGGGCCTCGGCGTCGGCCCGCGCCAGGCTCATCGGTCGAGCTCCCGCAGGATCGCGCGCACCGGCGAGGCGTCGAGGCCGGTGAGCGGCAAGGGCAGGGCGATCAGCTCGTAGTCGCCGAACGGGACATCATCCAGCACCAACCCCTCCAGGATCGACAGCCCGCGCCGGCGGATGGCGTTGTGGGCCGGCAGGTCCTTGGAGGCCTGCGGATCCATCGACGGCGCATCGGAGCCGATCAGCAGCACGCCACGGTCCGCCAGCGCCTCCACCAGCTCGGCCGAGACGGCCGTGAAATCGGACACCCAGCGATCATGCGGGAAGGCCTCGAAGGTCCTCAGCAGCACCCGCGGCGGCGGGTCCGCGAGCGCCGCGGCCACGTCCTTCAGCCGCACTGCGCCCGTCGCGCCGCGGGCATCCACCACCCGGCAGGCTCCCAGATAGCGGCGCAGGTCCAGCGCCTCGGCGGTCGCCCCGGCCGGATCGTAGTGCCGGGGCGCGTCGGCATGGGCGCCGGAGTGGGTGGAGAAGGTCACCTTGGAGACCTGTACGGGCGTCGCCTCATGGGTCCAGGTCGCCTCCGCCCGGAACGGCGTGTCGCCCGGCCAGACCGGCAGGTCCGGCCTCAGGCGTTGCGAGATGTCCCAGAGTCGCCTCACCGCGGCGTCGCCGCCAGTTCGGCCTCGATGTCGCGCAAGACCGGCGACCATTTGCCAGGGACGGGCTGCCGGAAGAGCCGCACGGAGGGGTACCATGGGCTGTCGGACCGCCCCCGCAGCCAGCGCCAGTCCGTATCGGCGGCGGTCAGCAGCACCCACACCGGCTTGCCCATGGCCCCGGCGAGGTGGACGACCGAGGTGTCGACGCTGATCACCAGGTCGAGGCCCGCGATGATCTCCGCGGTGTCCTGGAAATCCTTGGCGCCCGTATCCTCGGGCGCGAGGCTGCGGCCGAGCGCCAGGAGCCGGGCGGCGATGTCGGGGCCGGGCGTGCGGTTGCGGT
>JAQGIX010000077.1 GCA_028290925.1 Phenylobacterium sp.
CCTGGCCGTGGCCGCCGGCCTGAGGGGGCCGTCGACGGCGGCCGCGGCCGCCGCGCCGCTCAGCCGCAGCCCGGACGGGCGGCCGCTGACCATGACGTTCTCCGACGACTTCGACAGCTTCCGCCGCTGGTCGGGCGGCAAGGGTGTCTGGCGCACCACCTACAAGGACGGCAAGGCGAGCGACGATTTCGACATCCGCACCTTGAAGAACAACAAGGAGGTCGAGCTCTACGTCGATCCGGAGTTCGCCCACCTGGGCCTCGATCCGTTCCGGGCGCGGGGTGGCGTGCTGGAGATCCGGGCCGAGCCGGCGCCGCTGCAGGCCAAGCCGGCCCTGCGCGGCTACCGCTACGTCTCCGGCCTGATCACCACCCAGCCGTCGTTCTCGCAGACCTACGGCTACTTCGAGATGCGCGCCAAGCTGCCGGCCGGCAAGGGCGTGTGGCCGGCCTTCTGGCTGCTGCCGCAGGACCTCTCCTGGCCGCCGGAGTTCGACGTCATGGTAAGCGTCGGCGACACCTCGAAGTACTATGTGACCTACCACTCCACCGCCGCGAAGGACTCCGGCACCGAGGTCCCGATCGGCCCCGGCGAGTTCCATACCTTCGCGGTCAGCTGGGACGCCAAGCAGGTGGTCTGGTTCGTCGACGGCCGCGAGGTGAAGCGCCTGCCGACGCCGGCCGACATGCACAAGCCCATGTTCATGGTCGCCAACCTGGCGCTGGGCGGCGACTGGGCCGGCGCCCCCGACGCCACCACGCCGTTCCCGGCGACCCTCAGCATCGACTACATCCGCGCCTACAGGTTCGCGCCATGACCTCCGCCTGGGACTCCCGCCCTGGGGACGGCCCCCAGCGCATTCGCCGGATCCGCGGCGGCGACGAGGCGGAGCCCCCGCCGCAAGCCCGGGCGCGGATCACCCCAGTGCAGGTGATCGAGACGCGGACGCCGCACCGCGAGGAGGGCTTCGAGTTCGCCGGCATCGACATCGACGGGGCCTTCGCGCTCGGCCTGTTCCTGCCGATGCTGTTCATCGGCAAGCTCGGGACCCTGGGCGGCGCCATGATCGCGGCGCTGGTGCCGCTCTACCTGTTCCTGCGGCGCGAGCGGCTGTTCAGGCTCTTCCTGCCGCGCAGCTTCCTGTTCCTGATCCCGGCCTTCGCGGCCTTCTCGGTGCTCTGGTCCCAGGCGCAGGGCGAAAGCCTGCGCTACGCGACGGAGCTGGCCATAACCGTCGCCGCCGGCCTCCTGCTGTCCTCGGCCCGCAATCAGGAAGCGGTGGTGCGCGCCATCTCGCTCGCCTTCCTGAGCTATGTTGTCGCCTCGCTTTTCCTGGGCGGCTACGTGGGCGTCGGCGTCGGCATGGGCGGCCAAGCCTTCGCCGGCCTCAGCGAGAGCAAGAACCTGCTGGCCGACATCGCCTCCTCCGGCCTGGTCGCCTCGGCGGTGGTGGCCATTCTCGCCATCCAGAACCGCAGCTGGCTGTGGATCGCCATCGCCTTCGGCTCGATCGCACTCGACCTCTACTGCGTCGTCGCCGCCCGCAGCGCCGGGGCCATGCTGGGTCTCGCGATGGCCACCATGGCCATCGTCGGCCTGACGCCGCTGGTCTACGCCGGCAAGGTGGTACGCGGCTGGGTGACTTCGATGGTCGGCGTCTGCCTGGTGGCGATCGGCATCTTCTACTCGACCATCGCCCAGGCGCTGATGGATTTCGGCGCCAGCGTCTTCGACAAGGATCCGACGCTGACCGGCCGGACCTATCTCTGGTACCGGGCGGCCGACCTGATCCGCGAGAAGCCGCTGCTCGGCCGCGGCTTCTACGCCTTCTGGCTGCAGGGCAACACCGACGCCGAGGGCCTGTGGCGATACTTCGGCATCGACGGCCGCGGCGGATTCACCTTTCACAACACCGTCGTCGAGATCCTGGTGATGTTGGGCTGGGCCGGCCTCACCTTGATCGCCGGGGTCGTCCTGGTGGGCGTCATTTCCCTGATCCGCCGGTTCGTGACCCGGCCCACCCTGCCCATGGTGTTCTGGATCGGCATCCTGCTCTACGAGCTGGCCCGCACCCCCATCGAGACCATCGGGCTCGCGCCCTTCTACTTCTCGACCGCCCTGGTGTTCGGCGCGCTCGGCGCGGCGTTCAAGCGCTCGCGGTCGCGCAAGCGGGAGCACGAGGAGGCGCTGGCCGCCCAGGCCTGGCCGACGCCGGGCGCCTCCGAAGGCTGGGCTCCCGCCCGGCCCGCCCCCGGATCGCTGCGGCTGGTGAAATCCGCCCCTGAGGACGGGAGGTGAGCTTGGCCGACGGCGCGCCCGCTTCGGCCGCCGAACGGGCGCCCCGGCGGCGGCCGGCGCGCCTGCACCGCACTTCGATCGGGGCGCTGGCGCTCTCGGCTTCCAGCGCGCTGAGGCTCGGCCTGCAGCTCGCCATGCTGCCGATCCTCGCCCGGCTGATCGGCCCCGCCGAGTACGGGCTGGTCGCCATGGCCATGCCCTTCATCCTGTTCGCCAATGTGCTCTCCGACGGCGGCATGAGCCTGGCGCTCGGCCGCCGGCAGGCGGTGAGCCCGGAGCTGGAGTCCACCGTCCTGTGGCTCTCGACCGGGATCGGCGGGGCGATCGCGCTCGGCCTGACGGCCCTGGCCTGGCCGCTGGGCGTCGTGATGCACCAGCCGCGGCTACCCTGGCTGATCATGGCGCTGTCGCCGATCCTGTTCATGAACGGGCTGGCGGCGGCCTCCAACGCCCGGATCATCCG
This sequence comes from Phenylobacterium sp., assembly GCA_028290925.1. Lineage (GTDB taxonomy): Bacteria > Pseudomonadota > Alphaproteobacteria > Caulobacterales > Caulobacteraceae > Phenylobacterium. The sequence continues at coordinate 2,762 of JAQGIX010000077.1, forward strand.
CGAGGGTCGCTTCAGCGTGTTCGCCGGCGGCGACCTGCTCTCGACCCTGACCGGCGCGGCGGTCGCCCTGACCGCGGCGATGCATGGCTACGGCGCCTGGAGCCTGGTCGCCCAGCAGCTGGCGCTGTGGGTGGTCAAGCTCGTCTGGGTGACGCTGAACGGACGCGCGGCCCTGGGCCTCCACTGGCGGTTCGCCGAGGCGCGCGGCCTGCTGAAATTCGGCCTGCACGCCATCGGCTCGCAGCTCGCCGACTACGTCTCGCGCAACATCGACAACCTGATCGTCGGCGCGGTTCTCGGCAGCACGGCGCTTGGGTTCTACGCCATGGCCTACCAGATCATCCGGATTCCCGACATGCTGATCTCCGGGCCGCTCTACCTCTACATCTTCAACTCGGTGTCGCGGGCGGTGCACGACAGCGAGAAGCACGCCCTGCAGGAGCTGGCGGCCTCGGCGGTGCGGCTGGCCTCCGCCGCCTTCGCGCCGCTGTTCTGCGGCCTGGCGGTGATCGCCGACCTGGCCGTGCCCCTGGTGCTCGGCGACAAATGGCACGGGGCGATCCAGCCGCTGCGCTGGCTGGCCGGCGCCGGCTTCTTCTTCTGCATCTGCTCGCTGGTGAGCGCGACCCTGATGGCGCTGGGCCGCTCGGCCCTGCAGTTGCGGCTCTCCATGCTGCTCGGCGGCGCGACCATCGTCATCGTGGCGGCCAGCGCGCCGTTCGGGGTGACGGCCGTCTCGGCGGCGCTGGCGCTTGGCATCAGCCTGGTCTGCGCGGTCTACATCCACCATCTCGCCCGCGCCCTGAAGATGCCGCGGCGCAGATTGATCGGCGCCTTCGGCCCGGCCTTGGTGGGGGTCTCGGCCATGGCCGCGGCGCTGCTGGGAGCCCGGAGCCTGTTCGGCGGCGCGCGCGCGGCGGCGGAGCTGGCGATCCTCGTGGCCATCGGAGCAGTGGTCTATGGCGGGGTGATCTGGGCGATCGCG
>JAQGIX010000085.1 GCA_028290925.1 Phenylobacterium sp.
CCTGCTCAGGCGTCCCGGCGCGCACATACTCGCGCATGCGGAACAGCTGCATGCGGCAGGGATCGCTCGAGGGCTCGTGGCGGAAGCAATAGGACTGCACGTCGAACAGGCGGCCCTGCGGCGGCAGGGTCCCCTGCGCCGCCAGCATCGGATAGAGCGGGTAGCAGGCGGCCGGCGTCAGGGCGACGTCGGTGGCGACCTGGTCCTTGGTCCAGTCCTCCTGGGCGTCGATCTTGCCCAGCAGATCGGCGTGGTCGTGATCGCTGCCGCAGAAGGCGTGCACCGTGCCGGCCAGCTGCGGGAAGCTCTTCATGTAGCCGCTGATCTCCAGCTGGGTCCGCGTCACCGCCGGCGGGAAGCGCAGCACCTCGGCGCCGTCGCCGGCCCCGATCTCGGTCACCAGGGCCTCGAAGCGGGCGATCACGTCCTCGAACACGCCGCTGCGGCCGTAGAGGCCGTCCACCCCCGTGGGTATCAGGTGGCCGGCGGCGACCATCTGCTCGAGCAGGTTCGGCTGGGCGTCCATATCAGGCCCTCCGGGCTGCGGCCGGCCGCTGGATCAGCATCATCTGGCCGGCCCCGGCCATGATGCGGTCGTTGGAGATCATCAGCCGGGCGGAATGGATGTCGCGCAGGTGGCGGCCCAGGCCATAGGGCCCGGAATTCTTGTAGCCCTGCAGCCCGCAGATCATCAGGGCGTCCTCCACCACCTGTAGTGCGGTGGTCGAGACCGAGACCTTCAGGGCGTTCATGGCCAGGCTGAAGCTCACCGTGGCCGCCCGCTCGGGCGCGGCGCGCATGGCCGCCCAGCGGGTGAGCCCATCGGCGATCGCGGCCTCTATGGTGCGGAACCGGGCGTAGGCCTCCGCCAGCTTGGTCGCGCTGGCCGGCGGCGTTCCCGGCGACTTGCGGGCCTCGGCGATGACGAAGGCCTGGGCCCTGGCCATGGCGTCGGCGGCGACGCCGCACCAGACGCTGCTCCACAGGATGTGCGAGGCGGCGATCATCGACTCCGCGGCGATGTCCGCGAACGGCTTGGGCAGGATCTGTTCGGTTGGAGCCGCCGCCTTGAAGCGGAAGCCGTGGCTGCAGGTGCCGCGCATGCCAAGCGCGTCCCAGGTGGAGACCCGCTCCAGCTCGTACTGGTCGCGCAGCAGGACGCAGAGCACCTGGTCCGACGACGGCGCCTCGGGATCGCGCCTTGCGGTCGCGAAAATCGCGTCGGTCTCCTCGCCGTAGGAGATCACCGGCGCGGCCTTGGCCAGGTTGAACCGCTCGCCGTCGGCCTCCACTGCGCAGATCGATTGCCTGAGGTCGCCGCCGACCCCGGCCTCGGTGGTCGAGGAAGCGAACAGCAGCTGATCGGTGGCGGCGCGATTCATCAGCTCGCGGTGCCAGGCGCTCTCCATCCCGCAGTCGAGCAGATTGGCCAGGCAGATGTGGTGCATGGCGAACACCATCGCCGTCGAGGCGCAGGCGGCCCCCAGGGCGGTGCAGATGGGCGCGATCTCCGCCAGGCCCGCGCCCTCGCCGCCCAGCTCCGGCGGCACGGCGAAGCCCAGCAGGCGGGCCTCGCGCAGGGCTTCAATGGCCTCCAGAGGGAAGCGGCCCTCGCGGTCGACGGCTTCGGCGTGGTGGGCGGCGGTCTCGACCGCGGCCTGCACCCGCTCGGCAAGGCTGGCGCCCGCCACTTCGCCCAGGGGTTTCATGCCGCCATCGAGCCCGGCGAGAGGGCCTCGACCGCGCGCGCGATGGCGCCGGCGCTGCGGAACGTGGCCCGGTTGAGCATCTCCTCCGGGAATTCGATCTCGAAGGTCTCCTCCAACGCCAGCATCAGCTGGACCGAGGCAAAGGACTTCATTCCCGCGCGATAGAGATCGGTGTCGTCAGCGATCGCCTCCGCCCCTTGCGGCAGGCCCGCGTGCGCCACGATGAGTTCGCGGATTTTTTCCATCATCGCGGACTGCCCTCCTCCAGGCGCACAGGTCAGGCCGGCGCCACTTGATCCCGGTTATTCCGGACGCGCCTTTGAACGCATGGCCAAGCCGGGTTGTTGCAAGGCTCTGGGTAAATGGGCTTTGTCGGTGGCCGACCGAAGAGCTCAACCTACGGATCAACCACCGCGGCCGCGGGCCAAAAGGGGCCTCACGCCCGGCGCTCGATTCCCGCGAGCCTCCCAGAGCAGAATCTGTGATCGTGCGGGGCGCGGCGCTAGACAACTGAAAGCTGAGTCTATGAAGCGGATCCTGGTCACCGGCGGCGCCGGCTTCATCGGCTCGCATCTGTGCGAGCGGCTGCTCGGCCAGGGGCACGAGGTGCTGTGCATCGACAACTTCTACACCGGCACGCGCCGAAACGTCGCTCGGCTGATGGACGACCAAAACTTCGAGCTGATGCGCCACGACGTGACCTTCCCGCTCTTCGTGGAGGTCGATGAGATCTACAATCTCGCCTGCCCGGCGTCGCCGATCCACTACCAGTTCGATCCCGTCCAGACGACCAAGACCTCGGTGCACGGGGCGATCAACCTGCTGGGGCTGGCCAAGCGCCGCCGGGCCAAGATCTTCCAGGCCTCCACCAGCGAGGTCTACGGCGATCCCACCCAACACCCGCAGACCGAGGAATACTGGGGCAACGTCAATCCGATCGGCTTCCGCTCCTGCTACGACGAGGGCAAGCGCTGCGCCGAGACCCTGTTCTTCGACTACCACCGCCAGCACAAGCTCAGGATCAAGGTGGCGCGGATCTTCAACACCTACGGCCCACGCATGCATCCCAACGACGGCCGGGTGGTCTCCAACTTCGTGGTCCAGGCGCTGAACGGCGAGCCGATCACGCTCTATGGCGACGGCCAGCAGACCCGTTCCTTCTGCTTCGTCGACGACCTGGTGGAGGGCTTCCTGCGCCTGATGGACACCGGCGACGAGGTGACCGGGCCGATCAACCTGGGAAATCCGGGCGAGTTCACCATCAAGCAACTCGCCGAGACGGTGATCGAGCTCACCGGCTCGAAGTCGACGATCGAGTACCGGCCCTTGCCGCAGGACGATCCGCGCCAGCGCCAGCCGGACATCACAAAGGCCAAGGCGATCCTCGATTGGGAGCCGACCATCCAGCTCAAGGAAGGCGTCAGCCGGACGATCGCCTATTTCGACGCGCTCTTGAAGGAAGGCGTGGCCTAGGCCGGCCCGCCCACGGCGGCTGCGACCCGCTCGATCAGCCAGAACGCGGCCAGGCCACCGATCGCATAGGCCGGGGCCCAGGTCGCGAGCGCCGGGCGTGCGAGCAGGCCGCGGGCCGGCGAGCGGCGGACCAGCCCGAGCAGGCCCAGCACCGCGGCGATGAAGATCAGCTGCCCGATCTCGACGCCCAGGTTGAACAGCAACAGCGCCTGGGGCGCCGCCTTCGCCGGAAGGCCGATCTGGGCCAGAGCGCCGGCGAAGGCCATGCCGTGCAGCAGGCCGAACGAGAAGGCGATCAGCCAAGGCTTGCGGCGGCTGAGCGTGTCGCGGCGCCGTCCGGGCGCCAGCTCGCAGGCCACGAAGACGATGGAGAGCGCCACCAGGGCCTCGATGACCGCGCTCGGGAAGGCGATGTAGCCCAGCGCCGCCAGCGCCAGCGTCAGGCTGTGCGCCACGGTGAAGGCCGAGATCGCCTTCACCAGCCGCCAGCTGGGCCCGATCAGCAGCAGCAGGCCGAGCACGAACAGCAGGTGGTCGAAGCCGGTGAGGATGTGCTCCACCCCGAGCCGCAGATAGGCCGGCACAGCCAGGCCGGAGGGCTTGGCGAGCGCCAGCGTCTCAGCGGGCGCTGAGGGCTTCAGCACCTCGTCGATCTGGCGGCCATCGGCGGTGGTGATCCGCAGGAGCACGTCGGTGACCGTCTCCGCCAGCCCTTCGATGCTGACGGTCTGGCCCTCCAGCGCCAGCCCGTTCCGGACGCGCCAGGTCTTCTCGACGAAGCCGGCCTCGGCGGTCTGCGCCGCAGGCTCGGCCTCCAGCGCGCCGCCGGAAAGATGCGGCGAAAGGTGGATGACCATCTCGCCCATGGCCGGCTGCTTCCAGGTCACGTCGTAGGCGTGGGGGCCGCGCTCGACGATCTGCAGCAGGGCCGGGCGAACCTCGTGGGCCGCGGCGACGCCGGCCGCGGCGAGCCAGAGCAGGATCGTCAAAAAAAGCCTCTTCACGGCGCCTCGCCCGCCACCACCACGCGGTAGCGCCGGTGCAGGCCCTGCAGGAAGGCGGCGTTGTTGGCCGCCCGCCGTTCGGCGATCCAGGCGTCGCGCACGTCGCCGCGGACCTGATCGAACGATGCGACGTCGGCCCCCTGACGGCTCTCCACCCGGACCAGATGCATCCCGTAGGCCGAGGGGACGGGCCCGATCCAGGCGCCGATCGGGGCCGCCTGCACCGCCTTGGCGTAGGCCGGACCGTAGTCGCGGACCAGGTCGTCGAGGCTGGCGTCGGCATAGGTGAGCGGTAGCAGGAACGGATCGCCCGCGACCGCCTCGCCGCGCGTGGCCCGGTCCAGCGCCTGGGCGGCGGCTGCCCGCGCGGCCTCGGCGCCCCGGTCGCCGGTGAAGAACAGCTGCCGCAGGGCGATGTGCGCCGGCGTGGCGTACTGCGCCTTGGTCCGTTCGTAGTAGGCCCTGAGCGTCGCCGCGTCGGGCTCGGCGATCGCGCCCACGTCCTCGCTGGCGAAAGCCGTCTTCTGGGCCAGCCGGCGGCGGATGATCAGGTCGTCCTTGTCGAGGCCGAGGCGTTTGGCCTCGGCGGCCAGCAACTCCTCGTCGATGCGGTCCTTGAGGATCGCCTGCAGCTCGGGCCGGGTGGGCGCCCGGCCGCTCTGCAGCTGCCAGTAGGTGACCAGCTGGTTGAGCTCCTGCTCGTCGATGCGCACCGTCGGCCGCTCGGCGGCTCGCACGAGCTGGAGGGCGCCGAACAGCAGGGCCCCGATCAGCAGGAAATGCGTCAGCGGCTCGCGGGCGATCCGCTTCAGCACGCCGACCATGGGTGCGGTCCAGGCCGCCTTGTCGGGAACGCCGGCTACGCTCGCCAAGCGCTCAGGCCTTCGGCTCGTACCAGATGGGCGAGGACCAGGCCCGCTCCATGATGGTGGTCGCAAGGCTCGGGTTGGGCGGCGTGCCGTTGCGCAGCGCATCCCAGGTCGACCAGCGGCAGGAGGGGTTCTCCAGGACCCGCACATAGTAGAAGGCCCGCTGCTTGGGATTGAAGGTCGGGTCCTGCCAGACGGTGCGCAGCTCCACGTCGCCCTTGAAGCGGGTGGGCTCGCAGGTCTTCAGGTCGACGCCGGCGCCGTTGGCCGGGCAGCGCCAGGTCGCCGTGTCCAAGGTGAGGCGATCGGCGCAGGCCACGTCGAAGACCCGCTCCCTGGCGACGCCGTTCTCGATCCAGCCCTTGACGATCTGCGCCCGCTGCAGATAGCCGCCGTTGGGATCGCGCACGCCCCAGACCAGGAAGTTCGGCGCCTTGCCCTTCGATGGCAGCAGGTCGCCGCCCATCGGCACGCCGTGGGCATAGGCCTGGGTCACCAGGTCGCCGCGCCGGTCGAGGTCGGCGGGGAAGTCGTAACCGGCGAAGAACCGCACCCGGATGCGCGGGCCAGAGGTCGCGAAGGTCTCCTTGCGGCGCAGCGCCGCGTAGATCGCCTCGCGGCTGTTCTCCTCGGCCCAGACTCCGGCCAGGCCCGCGGCGCCCCAGGTCTGGAACCGCGCGCCCGCCGCATTGGGATTGTTGGGGACACCATCCCAACTCTTGGCGCCGCCCGGCGGGACCGAGCCGCGCTGGGCCGGGGTGGCGTCGACGCGGCCGACCTTGGAGAAGTAGTTGCTCTCCTCCACGGAGCCGGGGGCGGCGTTGTGGGTGTCGCTGGAGCCGATGAAGCCGAACTTGAAGGGGTTGAAGCCCTTCTTGTCCTTCAGTTCGACGCCGTCCAGCAGCGCCTGTCGCACGTAGGAGCCGTGGAACTTGGTCACGGGTTTGTTGAACCCGATGTAGCGGTCCATGATCTCGAAATTGGCCCACTCGTCGTTGGGCGACAGCGACGGGTGCGTCTCGGAAGTGCCCTTGATCTGGGTGATCTCCGTGAGCGGCTCGTTGCGCATGCGCAGCTCGGCATAGGCCCGGTCCATCGGCTGACCGTTGCGGCGCACGCTGTCGAACATCAGCCCGTCGCTGCCGTTGGAGTTGTGCGGGATGGCCAGGGACTCGATCCCCGCGGCCCGCCAGCCGTCCATCGTCCGCCAGAGGTTCTCCGGATCGTTCGATTGCAGCGCGCTGTAGGGCAGGTCCGGCGTCCTGGTCCCGCGGAAGATCACGTTGCGGTGCAGGTTCCGGTGCTGCGGGGCGGAGGTGAATTCATAGCCGACGAAGGTGGTGAAGCGGCCGGGCGCGTAGTTGTGGGCGGCGGCCTGCTGGATTTCCGACCAGGCCCGGGAGACGATCCGGCGCTCGCTGAATTCCTTGGGCAGCGTGCCCTCGTCGTTGCCCTGGACGATGCGGTTGAACGCGGCCCCGATCTGCAGGGGGTCCGAGCTGAACAGGCCCTGGACGACGGGCAGCTTGGAGATCGGGCTCGACGGGTCGTTCGCCTCCTCCATGGCGCCGATGTACTCGGAGTGGTCGGTGACCGCGACGAAGTCCAAGGGCCCGCCGGCCAGGCGGACGTTGAAGCCGGCGGCATGGCCGATCGTCTCGCCCTTGGCGAAGCGGTAGGC
>JAQGIX010000087.1 GCA_028290925.1 Phenylobacterium sp.
CTAGTTCCGGAACACCGCCGCCGTCGAGGCGTCCTGCGGCATCTCGCGGTACTGGCGCAGCTCGTTGCGGCCGACCACCATGTGGTGGACCTCGTCCGGGCCGTCGGCGATCCGCAGGGTCCGCGTCGAGGTGTACATCCGCGCCAGCGGCGTCTTCTGCGACACGCCGGTGGCGCCGTGCATCTGGATCGCCTGGTCGATGATCTGGCAGACCCGCTCGGGCACCATGGCCTTGACCATGTGGATCCAGACGCGGGCTTCCTGGTTGCCCAGGACGTCCATGGCCTTGGCGGCCTTCAGCACCATCAGGCGCATGGCCTCGATCTCGATCCGGGCGCGCGACACGATCTCGATATTGCCGCCCAGCTGGATGATCGGCTTGCCGAACGCCTCGCGGGTCAGGCCGCGGGTGACCATCAGGTCGAGCGCCTTCTCGGCCGAGCCGATGGCGCGCATGCAGTGGTGGATGCGCCCCGGACCCAGCCGCAGCTGGCTGATCTCGAAGCCACGGCCCTCGCCCAGCAGCATGTTCTCCTTCGGCACGCGGACGTTGTCGAAGATGATGTGCATGTGGCCGTGCGGCGCGTCGGGATCGCCGAACACGCACAAGGGGCCCACGTTGTTCACGCCGGGAGCGACGATGGGCACCAGGATCTGCGACTGGCGCAGGTTGGGCGGGCCGTCCGGCGTCGTCTGCACCATGGTGATCATGATCTTGCAGCGCGGATCGCCGGCGCCGGAGATGTAGTGCTTCTCGCCGTTGATGACGTACTCGTCGCCCACCAGGGTGGCACGGGTGTTGATGTTCTTGGCGTCCGACGAGGCGGCGTTCACCTCGGTCATGGCGAAGGCCGAGCGGATCTCGCCGCGCAGCAGCGGCTCCAACCATTGCTTCTTCTGGGCCGGGGTGCCCACGCGCTCCAGCACCTCCATGTTGCCGGTGTCCGGCGCGGCGCAGTTCATGGTCTCCGAGGCCATGCGGTTCTTGCCGAGCTCGACGGCGATATAGGCGTAGTCGAGGTTCGACAGGCCCTCGCCGGTCTCGGCGTTGGGCAGGAAGAAGTTCCAGAGACCTTCCTTCTTGGCCTGGTCCTTGGCCTTCTCGAGCACCTCCAGCTGGCCGGGCGCGTAGGACCAGATGTCGGGATTGCCCTCGCCCAGCCGGTGGAACTCCTCGCTCATCGGCTCGACCACGTCCTTGATGAAGCGCTTGACGTGGTTGAGCAGCGGCACCGCCTTGGCCGACATCCGAAGGTCGTTGATGTCGTCTTGCGGGTTCAGCGCAAAGCTGGACTCCGGCCTGTCCGCGGTCATGGTCATCTGGTCGCTCCCGAGCGGTTTGTGGTCGCCGCCGGCGTCGCGCGCGCGGCGTGTCTCCCGCAGCATTGGCGCACAATGCGGGCAAAATCAAACAAGCGTTTTATTCCCCGCCCTGCCTGGAGAGGGTCGAGTCGCGCAACGCGGCCGGCGCGCGGAAGTCAGGATCAGGCCGGGACCTGGTCGCGTGACCCACGCCTCCCCTGGGGGGAGGCGGAGATGCTCAATTGTAGAGCGGCGGGGCGACGCCCAGGCAGACGAGGGCGATCGCCAGCGCGAGCGCCGCCAGGGCCGGAAGAAGCTTCAGCCACCAATGCATGGCCGCTGAGATAGGAAGCTGCGGCCAGGCTTTCCAGTTAAGCTTTCGTCAGATTGGCGGCGGGGCCGATGGGCCCCGGCCGGCCTATCTCGCCGGGATCTTGTCGACGCCCGAGCAGACCGTCTTCAGCAGCGCCTCGTTGTCCGAACCGGTCGCCTTCTTCGGCGCGTCCGAACGCCAGCTCGGCGCGAGCGCCAGCGGCTTGGAGGGGGTGTAGGAGCCGAGCACGATCATGTTCCTGGCGTTGCAGTCGATCGCGACGACGCTGCCCACGCCGTCCGCCTTGCCGGGGCCGGAGGGGCCGAGGTTGGCCGCCGGCTTGGAGATCGCCTGCATCACCACGATGCGGCCGGTGCCGCGATCCTTGTAGGTGTAGTCGGCGTCGTAGGACCAGGCCGTGCCGTTGTCGGCGTCGACGTACTTCTTCCAGGTCTCGGCCGAGGCCGCGGTGGCGGCGGTCACGGCGATCAGGGCGGCAAGCGCGAGGGCGCGTCGCATGGCTTCTCTCTCTTGTTCCAGCACGTGTCCCGCCTGTTCAAACAGACGTTGGCGGCCGGAACAAGGCCTTGATTCCCTTCTGCCCCCGCGCAGCGAGCGGGGCGGGAGAGTCCTCAGGCGGCGGCGGACGCGACTTCGCGCATCGGGATCGCCAGCCGGCTTTCCACCTCGGCCATGTAGTCGCGGGTCAGCGGGACCGCGTCGAGCCGCTTGGCCAGCTGCAGCTGGAAGACGAAGTGGCCGCGGTAGCGGAAGGCCATCTCGCTGTAGCTGAGATAGAGCTCCCACATGCGGCAGAAGCGCTCGTCGTAGAGCTGGGCGATCTCGGCGCGGTTGGCGGCGAAGCGCGACCGCCAGCCGGCCAGGGTCTCGGCGTAGTGCAGGCGCAGGATCTCGATGTCGGCGACGATCAGGCCCGCCCGCTCGATGCAGGGCAGCACCTCCGACAGCGCCGGGATGTAGCCGCCGGGGAAGATATATTTGGCGACCCAGGGCTGGGTGAGGGCCGGGCCCTCGGCGCGGCCGATCGAGTGGATCACCGCCACCCCGTCCTCGGTCATCAGCCGCGCCACCTGGTCGAAATAGGCCTGGAAGTTCGGCCGCCCGACGTGCTCGAACATGCCCACCGAGACGATGCGGTCGTAGGGCCCGGCCACGTCGCGATAGTCGGTGAGCGAGAAGCGCGCCCGGCCCGCCAGCCCGGCCGCCTCGGCGCGCGCCTTGGCGAGGTTGAGCTGCTCGGTGGAGAGGGTGACCCCGTCGACGTCCACCTCGGCCGCCCGGGCGAGGCTCAGCGCCAGGCCGCCCCAGCCGCAGCCGATGTCGAGCACCTTCTGCCCCGGCTCCAGGAGCAGCTTGGCGGCGAGATGCCGCTTCTTGGCGACCTGGGCCTCTTCGAGGCTGGCCCCGGGATACGGGAAGTAGGCGCAGGAATACTGCAGGTCGGGATCGAGGAACCGGCGGTAGAGGTCCACCGACAGGTCGTAGTGATGGGCCACGTTGCGGCGCGACGCGCGCCGGGCGTTGGCCTGCAGGCGCCGGTCGAGCCACCAGCGGGAAAGCGCGCCCGCCTGCTTCAGCGGCCGGTATTTGGCGTTGCGACCGAGCAGGTCGACGAGGTCGTGGATGGAGCCCTGCTCGAACACCAGCCCGCCGTCCATGTAGGCCTCGCCCACGGCCATGGAGGGATTGGCCGCGATCCGCGCCAGCCAGCGGCGGCTGGTGATGGCCGCCACGACCGGCGGTCCGGAGCCGTCCCCCAGTTCGAGCGTCTGGCCGCCGGGCAGGCGCACGCAGAGCGCACCCTCGCGGATCACGCTTTCGAGATACGCGCGCAAGGCCATGGCGCCCTCCTCTCCCAACCGAGAAGGAACGATCCGATCATGGCCAAGGTTCCTTGGACCTATCGAATGACAGCTCGGTTCCCGCCCCTTTCGCGGGGTCGGAGGCTTGACTCTTGAGCCCGATGTTCTTAGGTCCACGCCCGGCGTTGGCACTCAGCGGTCGAGACTGCTAACAGCTCGCCCCGCCGCCCACGTCACCTGGATTCCAACCGTCTCGAACGGAGATAAAGCATCATGGCGTTTCGTCCTCTGGGAGATCGCGTCCTCGTCAAGCGCGTCGAGGAAGAAGA
>JAQGIX010000088.1 GCA_028290925.1 Phenylobacterium sp.
GTCGCGCCATGGCGACCTTCAAATACACCCAAGGCGTCGGCGTCTACCGCGATCGGCTGATCGGTGGCATGACGCGCCGCGGATATGATCCCGAACTTGCCGAGCGGGTGTTCAAGCAGATCGAGGGCTTCGGCTCCTACGGCTTCCCGGAGAGCCACGCGATCAGCTTCGCTTTGCTGGTCTACGCCTCGGCCTGGGTGAAATGTAAGCACCCGGACGTCTTCCTGGTGAGCCTGCTCAACGCCCAGCCCATGGGCTTCTACCAGCCCGCCCAGCTGGTCCGCGACGCCCGCGAGCACAAGGTGGAGGTCCGCCCGCCCGACATCCTGGCCAGCGACTGGAACTGCACCCTGGAAGCGGGCGACGACCCGCGGACGCCCCATCGCCCCGTCCGCCTGGGCCTGCGCCAGATCAAGGGGTTCAGGGAGGATGACGCCAAGGCGATCATGCGGGCCCGGGAGACCGGCGCCGCCACCCTGGAGGATTTCGCCCTGCGCGCCGGCCTCACGCGCCGCGCGCTGGAGCTCCTGGCCGAGGCCGACGCCCTCCGCGCCCTGGGCCTCGACCGCCGCGCCGCGCTCTGGGCGGTGAAGGGGCTGGGCGGCGAGATCGGGGTCGAGGCCAACGCCCCGCTGCTGGCCCGTCAGACCTGGACGGAAGCCCAGGTCGAGCTGCCGTTCATGAGCCCGCCGCAGCACGTGGCGGAGGATTATCGGACCACCAGCCTCTCGCTCAAGGCCCACCCCTGCAGCTTCTTCCGCGAGAGCCTCGCCCGCGCCGGCGCCACGCCCGCCGCGGCGCTCAAGGACATGGCCGACCGCCGGCGGGTCGCGGTGAGCGGCCTGGTGCTGGTCCGCCAGCGGCCGGGCACCGCCAAGGGCGTGGTGTTCATGACCCTCGAGGACGAGACCGGGATCGCCAACATCGTGGTCTGGAAGGACGCCTTCGCCGCCAACCGGCGCCTGGTCATGGGCGCCTCCTTCATCATCGTGCACGGCCAGTTGCAGAAGCAGGGCGAGGTCATCCACCTGGTGGCCGAGCGCTTCACCGACCTCTCCGGGAAGCTCGGCGAGATGCGCGACGACGAGATCGGCGAATCCGGCGGCGCGGCGCCGCAGGTCAGGAACCGGGTGACCGGCCGTCTGATCCGCAGCCGGGACTTCCACTAGGGATCGGGCTCCGCCATGGTGACGCTTATGGGGGACACTCAGCACCCGAAGGCGCCGCGAGGGCCCAACGCCGAGCGTCGGGCGACGACGCGGGCGAAGATCATGGCCGCCGGCGTCAAGTGCCTGGCGGAGTTCGGCTATGCCGCGACCTCGACGCCGCTGGTGGCCAAGCTGGCCAAGGTCAGCCGCGGCTCGCTGCTGCACCAGTTCCCCACCAAGGTTGACCTGATCCTGGAGGTGGCCGAGCACGCCTGGCTCGTGCAACGCGACTTCATCCGCGCCCAGGTGGCCAAGCAGCCCACCGGCCGCGAGCAGTTCGTCGGCGGCGTCCAGGCGGTGTGGAAAGGCCTGCAGCTGCCGGAAGCCATCGCTGTCATGGAGGTGATGATCGCCGCCCGCACCGATCCCGAGCTCGCCGAGCGCTACGCGGACTTCGCCAGCGAACGCGACGCCGGCCTGCGCCGCACGCGGCGCCGCATGGCCGTGGGCCAGCTCGGCGCGCCGGAGCACGTCGCGGAGATCGACGCCATGGCGCACCTGACGCTGGCGGCGCTGCGCGGGCTCGCCCTGGAGACGGTGTTCATCGGCCGTCCCACCCGGGAGGCCGAAAAGGTGCTGGCGCTGCTGGAGGACATGCGCCGGCGCATGGCCGACGACATCTCGGCCGAGCAGACCAAGGCGCTGCCCGATCTGTAGGTGCGATCGCCGCGGCCGGGGCTGAGGTCAGGCCTGTCGGATCGGTGTGTTATGGTTCGTCCTAGGGTCGGGAGGAACCGATGACCGAGGCGATCCAACTGCTGGTCGGGACCCGCAAGGGGGCCTGGACCTTGAAGAGCGATGCGGCGCGCAAGAGCTGGCGCGTCGAGGGCCCGCAGTTCCTGGGCCAGATCATCAACCACTTCGTCGTCGATCCGCGCGATGGACGCACCCTGCTGATGGCGGCCTCCACCGGCCACCTCGGCCCGACCATCCTGCGCTCCACGGACGGCGGCGAGAGCTGGGCCGAAGCCAGGCGGCCGCCGGCCTTTCCGAAGGGCGGCGAGCCGCCCCGCGCCGTGGATCATTCGTTCTGGCTGGAGCCCGGCCACGCCGACGAGCCCGGCGTCTGGTGGGTCGGCACCTCGCCGCCCGGCCTGTTCCGCAGCGCCGACGGCGGCGACACCTGGGACAGCGTCGCAGGGCTCAACGAGCATCCGATGTTCTTCAGCTGGTTCCCGCCCGAGGCCGGCACGCCGGACGGCGCGATCCTCAACCAGATCGTCGTCGACCCGCGCGACGCCAGGCACATGTACCTGGCCACCTGTTCGGCCGGCGTGCTGGAGAGCCTCGACCAGGGCGCGACCTGGCGGCCGCTGAACAAGAACGTCGAGTGCAGCTTCCTGCCCGATCCCTATCCGGAGTACGGCCAGGACAGCCACTACCTCGCGCTCGCGCCGACCAATCCCGACCGGCTCTGGCAGCAGAACCACTGCGGGATCTATCGGCTGGACCGCCCGGGCGACACCTGGGAGCGGATCGGCAAGCAGATGCCCGCCGAGATCGGCGACATCGGCTTCACCGTCGTGCCCCACCCGCGCGACGCCGAGAGCGCCTACGTCTTCCCGATGGACGGAACCGACGTCTGGCCGCGGGTCAGCCCCGGCGGGCGGCCGGCCGTCTACCGCACCAGGGACGCCGGCCAGAGCTGGACCCGGCAGGACCGCGGCTTCCCGGCCGAGCAGGGCTGGTTCACCGTCAAGCGGCAGGCCTTCTGCGGCGACCGCGGCCAGCCCTTCGGCCTCTACCTCGGGACCACCGGCGGGGAGATCTGGATGAGCGACGACGAGGGCGAAAGCTTCCGCCAGATCGCCGCCCACCTGCCGGAGATCTATTCGGTCACCGCCGCCCCGCTCTAGATCATGATCTCGGTGCTGATCCCCTCGCAGCTGACCGCCTACACCGACGGGGCGACGCGCGTCGCCGCGGCCGGCGCGACGGTGGACGAGGTGCTCAGCGACCTCGACCGCCGCTTCCCCGGCCTGCGCTTCCGCGTCGTCGACGAGCAGGACCGCATCCGCAAGCACATGCGGGTCTTCGTCGGCCAGGAGGAGACCCGCGCGGTCGGCCGACCCCTGGCCGACGGCGACGAGCTGCTGATCTTCGGGGCCTTGAGCGGCGGCTAGGTCAACGCCCGCCCCATGAAATGGGGAGCGGCAAGCCGGCCCACCGCCTGTGGTTCGGTCCCCTTCCCCCGCCGCAGGGGAGGCAAGATCAGAACCGCAGCGTGCGGGCTTCCTTCACGTGCGGCAGGGCGCGGATCTTCTCCACCAGGCCGTCGTTCGGGGCCTGGTCGATACCGACCATGGCGATGGCGTCCTCGCCGGCGGCGACCCGGCCCAGGTTGAAGGTGGCGATATTGACGTTGGCCTCGGCCAGCAGGGCGCCGAGGTTGCCGATGAAGCCCGGCTTATCGAGGTTGTTGACGTAGAGCATGGTGTTCGAGAACGGCGCATCCAGGTCCATGCCCTTGACCTCGATCACCCGCGGCGCGCCGGCCAGCACCGAGCCCGCGAACGAGCGCTTGCCCTTCTCGGTGGTCACGGTGATGCGGACCAGGCTCTCGTAGATCGGGCTGTCGTCCTGCTTGGATTCCGAGACGGTGATGCCGCGCTCCTTGGCCACCGCCGGCGCCGAGACCATGTTGATCTCCGCCAGCATCGGCCGCATGACGCCGGCCAGGGCCGCGGCGGTGAGCGGGCGGGTGTTGAGCTTGGCCACCTCGCCCTCGTAGGCGATGTCGATGGCCTTGACCCCGAAGTCGACCATCTGCCCGGCCAGCAGGCCGAGCTTGTCGGCGAGCGCCACGAAGGGCTTCAGGCGCGGCGCCTCCTCGGCCGTGACCGAGGGGCTGTTGAGCGCGTTGGTCACCGCCCCGGTCAGCAGGTAGTCGCTCATCTGCTCGGCGACCTGCAGGGCGACGTTCTCCTGGGCTTCGACCGTGGAGGCGCCCAGGTGCGGGGTGGCGATGAAGTTCTCCGCCCCGAACAGCGGATTTTCCTTGGCCGGCTCCTCGACAAAGACGTCGAAGGCCGCGCCGCCCACATGGCCCTCGTCCAGCAGCTTGCGCAGCGCGACCTCGTCCACCAGGCCGCCGCGGGCGCAGTTGACGATCAGCACGCCCTTCTTGGTCTTCGCCAGGTTCTCGGCCGACAGGATGTTGCGGGTCTTGTCGGTGAGCGGGGTGTGCAGGGTGATGACGTCGGCGCGGGCCAGCAGGTCCTCGAGCTCGACCTTCTCCACCCCGATCTCCACCGCCCGTTCGGGCGACAGGAAGGGATCGTAGGCGGCGACCTTCATCTTGAGGCCGCGGGCCCGGTCGGCGACGATCGAGCCGATGTTGCCGGCCCCGATCAGGCCCAGCGTCTTGCCGTAGAGCTCGACGCCCATGAAGCGGTTCTTCTCCCACTTGCCGGCCTGGGTCGAGGCGTCGGCCGCGGGCAGCTGGCGGGCCAGGGCGAACATCATCGCAATGGCGTGCTCGGCGGTGGTGATCGAGTTGCCGAACGGGGTGTTCATCACCACCACGCCGGCGGCGGTGGCGGCCGGGATGTCGACGTTGTCCACGCCGATTCCGGCGCGGCCGATGACCTTCAGCGCCCTGGCGGCGGCGATGACGTCCTTGTCGGCCTTGGTGGCCGAGCGGACGGCCAGGCCGTCGTAGTCGCCGATGATCTTCAGGAGCTCGTCCTTGGTCAGGCCGGTCTTGACGTCGGCGTCGACGCCGCGCTGGCGGAAGATGTCCACGGCGGCGGGTGAGAGTTTGTCGGCGATCAGTACGCGGGGCATGTCGAATGTCTCTCTATGTCTGCCCGCTCATCCCGGCGAAGGCCGGGACCCAGATGGAATGGCTCAGATGTGGGCCCTGTGGGCGCCGAGCCGATCCGGTCAGATCTGAATGGGGATCTGGGTCCCGGCCTTCGCCGGGATGAGCAGAAATGGGGTTTAGGCGGGGCTGAGCTCGGAAACGGCGGCCTCGAAGGCCCAGTCGAGCCAGGGCGTCAGCGCCTCCAGGTCGGAGGCGTCGACGGTGGCGCCGCACCAGATCCTGAGGCCGGCCGGGGCGTCGCGGTAGCCCGCCACGTCAAAGGCCACGCCTTCCTTCTCCAGGGCCGAGGCGAGCTTCTTGGCGAAGTCGGCCTGGGCGTCGTCGGAGAGCGCGGTGACGCGGGGGTCGACCACCTTCAGGCACACCGAGGTGTTGGAGCGGATCGAGGCGTCCTCGGCGAGGAACCCGATCCAGGGCGTCTTGCCGGCCCAGGCTTCCAGCACCGCGAGGTTGCCGTCGGCCCGGCGGCGCAGCTCGGCCAGGCCGCCGATCGAGGCCGCCCAGCGCAGGGCGTCCAGGTAGTCCTCGACGCAGAGCATGGAGGGCGTGTTGATCGTCGAGCCTTCGAAGATCTCGGCGTTCAGCTT
>JAQGIX010000140.1 GCA_028290925.1 Phenylobacterium sp.
TGGCGTCCGGCTTCGGCAGCGTGCGGCGCTTCAACGAGACCTTCCAGGCGCTGTTCGGCCGCCCGCCGGGCGCGCTGCGGCGGCTGACCGGGGAGGCCAGCGCCGCGAGCGCCGGCGTCACGGTGCGGCTGCCCTACCGGCCGCCCTACGACTGGGACGCGATCATCGGCTTCCTGACCGCCCGGGCGATCCCCGGCGTGGAGAGCGCCTCGCCGCGCCGCTATGCGCGGACCCTGTCGGTGGACGGCGCCAGCGGGGTGGTCGTGGTGACGCCGGGCGACGGCGATTTCCTGGTGGCCGAGATCCGCTTCCCCAAGCTGAAGGCGCTGCCGGCGGTGATCGCCCGCATCCGCCGGGTGTTCGACCTGACCGCCGATCCCGGCCTGATCGGGGCGCACCTGTCGCAGGATGCGGGGCTTGCGCCACTGGTGGCCGCGCGGCCGGGCCTGCGCGCGCCGGGCGCCTGGGACGGATTCGAGATGGCGGTGCGCGCCATCCTCGGCCAGCAGATCACCGTGACCGCCGCGCGCAACCTCGCGGCGAAGCTGACAGCCACCTACGGCGAGCCGATCGAGGACCCGTCTGCCGTGAAGCTCGGCCTGACGCGCGCCTTCCCGACGCCGGAGCGGCTGGTCGGCCGGGACATCGCCGCCCTCGGCATGCCCAAGGCCCGCGGCGCCTCGATCGAGGCCCTGGCCCGCACGGTCGCGGCCGACCCGACCATCTTCACGCCGCGCGCCGATCTGGAGAGCGCGATCGCGGCCCTGTCGGCCCTGCCCGGAATCGGCGCCTGGACGGCGCAGTACATCGCCCTTCGCGAGCTGCGCGAGCCCGACGCCTTCCCGCACGCCGACATCGGCCTGCTGCGGGCCATGGCCGACGCCGAGGGCCGGCGCCCGAGCGCCGAGGCGCTGCTTGCTCATAGCCAGCGCTGGCGGCCCTGGCGGGCCTATGCGGCGCAGCACCTGTGGGCGGCCGACGCCGCCCAGCCCGATCTGAAGAGGACCAAGACCGATGACCGACGCGCCGCCTGAAACCCTCACCCTGGAACGGCTGGCGACGCCGATCGGCGAAGCCCTGGTCGTCACCGACCAGGCCGGGACCCTGAGGGCGTTCAACTGGACGGACTACGAGCCTCGCATGCGGGCCTGGGTCGGGCGCCACTACCCGAAGGCGCGGCTCGGCGACGGGCGAAGCCCCGAGGCGGTGCGGCAGGCCTTGCTCGGCTATTTCGGCGGCGAGTCCCGGGCGCTGGATGGGCTGGCGTGGCGCGCCTCCGGCACGGCGTTCCAGCTGACCGTGTGGGAGGCGCTGTGCGCGATCCCGGCGGGCGAGACCCTGAGCTATGCGGGGCTGGCGGCGCGCATCGGCCGGCCGAGCGCGGTGCGGGCGGTGGGGCTGGCCAACGGGGCCAATCCGATCAGCCTGGTGGTGCCCTGCCATCGGGTCATCGGCGCCGACGGCTCGCTGACGGGCTATGGGGGCGGGTTGCCGCGCAAGCGCTGGCTGCTGGCCCATGAGGGGGCGAGCTTCAAGGATCGGCTGGCGGCCTAGCCGATCGCCGGGCCGCCCGCCGGGGTCGTGCGGATCAGGACTTCAGCAGCGCGAGGGCGGCCTCGCCGCGATCCTCGGACTCCATCTCGGCCATGGCCCGCACCAGGTCCAGCACCTTGCGGCGCAGGCCGGGGCGGCGGACCTGCGGGAAGCTGGCGGCCAGCTCCAGACCCTCGGCCGTCATCAGGAACTCCTGGGCGTTGGCGCCCATGAAGCCGCGCGAGGCCTCGTCGGCCTCGTCCTCCAGGCCATCGTAGAAATAGGCCACGTTGGTCTTCAGGGCGCGGGCGATCTCCCACAGCTTCGAGGCGCTCACCCGGTTGGCGCCGCGCTCGTATTTCTGGATCTGCTGGAAGGTCAGGCCGAGCGATTCGGCGAGCCGCTCCTGGCTGACGCCCAGCGCCTTGCGGCGCATGCGGATGTGCAGGCCCACGTGGCGATCGACCGGATGCGGCCCAGCAGCCTCGTTGAGCCCGGCCACGGGGGTGAGATCACCTAAGACGAATTGCTTGTGGGAGGCGCCGTTCATGACACGCATGCTCCGAAGGTTACAGATCAACCGAAGCGCCTGGCTCATTTTCGAGCTCTCCATTACCGGCGCTTTGATCTCGACAACCTGTGACTACGGTGAAGCCGTGCGCCGGTTGAAGTCGCGAGCTACTCAATTTGGGGTTTAGACCTAAAGATTACGGCCCGCGCCGCGTGAGGGGCGAGATCGCATCGGCTGGCCCCTCTTGCCGGCCTCGCGCTGCTGCTGTTTCGGCCGGCGCCGTCCGACCGGCCGCCGGGACTGCGGACATTCGCCAGAGTTGTGCCGACGCCGGCGAAACAACCCTGAGCCCCCGTCCGGAAGCCGGCGGCTGGCCGTGGGCGTGGCCGGCCGGCCACAGAACATCAATGGATATGATGATCTTCAACTAGAAGATGCGCGATCCCCGCGATCGACGGAACCCGCCGCAACCGGCCCCGCCGCCGCGCCGCCGCCGCGTCTGGGGGCCGCGGACATACTGTCCATTCGGCGGCGACTCGAAGGGTCACCGAGTATCGAGCCGGGCAATGCCTCGCCGCGGAACCCGCCGCGGTGAATGGCCGTCGATGGGCGCGCGGAGACGATAGTCGTTCAGGAAGTAAGCGGTCCGATCGCCCAAACACAACTTGTAATGGCTAAGTCAGGGTTATCGCTGATCGCACATCGTTGTTGACGGCCTATGCCTGGTGCTACAGCTTCGGTCAGAAGCGCAGAAATAAATAGCGCTCGTCGTTCTGGGGAGGCTGATCCAAATGCAGTTCAAGGGCTATCTCTTGGCGTCCGGCGCGGTCGCGGCCGCGATGATGGGCGCGACAGCCCATGCGCAGACGCGCACCGGAACCGCGGCCGCGTCGTCCAACACCATCGAAGAGCTGGTGGTCACCGCCGAAAAGCGCGAGCAGAGCCTGCAAGACGTGCCGGTGGCGATTTCGGCCTTTACGTCGGAGAAGCGCGATCTGGTCGGGATCAACACGATCACCGACATGACCAACTTCACGCCGGGCCTCGAATACAACGCCGCGAACGACCGCAACACGCTGCGCGGTGTCGGGCGATTGACGAACGTGCACGCGGCGGACATCAGCGTCGCCCAGTATTCGGACGGCATCTACACCTCTTCGACGACCGAAGCGGGCAGGACGCCCCTGTTCCTCGACCGCATCGAAGTGCTGCGCGGGCCGCAGGGCACCCTCTACGGCCGCAACTCGATCGGCGGCGCGATCAACATCATCTCCAAGCGCCCGACCGAGGATTTCTACGGCGAGGTCCGTGCGCAGTATCAGAACTACGACCACTCGATCCTGGAAGGCGCGGTCTCCGGCCCGACCTCGATCCCCGGGGTCCAGTTCCGCTTCGGCGCCAACTGGGAGAAGCAGACCGGCGGCTGGTTCCACAACGTCGTTCCCGGCCAGAAGGACGAAGGCGGGATCATCGACCAGCAGTATGTCGAAGGTCAGTTGAAGCTGAAGTTCAACGACAATTTCGACGGCTGGATGAAGCTGGCCTGGCAGCACTGGGGAAACAACGGCGGCGGGCCGGGCGCGCGGAACAGCTATACGCCCGGGCCCTTCGGCACCTACCAAACCAACAACCCGGGCTTTTACATCAACGCGGCCTATGCCTGCTTCCCCACCGCCGTCGTCAGAAACGTCGTCACGGTGGGCGGCATGACGCTGGCGCAGGCCTGCACCAATCCGGCCACGGCCGACCCGCGCAAGTTCTCATCGACCACCTCGGCCACCGAGAAGCTGGTCGGCACGATGATCTTCGCCAGCGAATTCACCTACCACTTCAACAACATCGACCTGAAGTACGTGGGCGGCGGCACGCACTATAACTACAGCGAGATCCTGCCGGGCGACTCCCCCGCCATCACCCAGTTCACCCTGCCGAATCTGCTCGGCGGCCCGGGCGCGGTCATCAACCCCCGGGAAGCCGCGCAATACCGGGAGCAGCTGAACTGGATCAGCCACGAGGTGAACCTGTCCTCGACGGACAAGGGGCCGTTCCAGTGGATCGCGGGCCTGTACTACTACGATGAGGAATATCTGCAGCCGACCGGCGGCGTACTCCTCGACCAGCCGCAACTCGGCACCGGACCGTTCCTGACGGGCGCCACCTGCGCCTTTACCGGCGGCGCCTGCGCGGCCCCGAATGGCAGCCGGCGGTTCTACGACTCCCAGCCGGATATCTTCACCGAGAGCCGGGCGGTCTACGGCCAGGTCGACTGGAACTTCGTGGAGCACTGGAAGACCACGCTCGGCATGCGCTACAGCCACGACCGCAAGTTCGGCACCGAGTCCGGCCGCCTGCTTTGCTTCGACGTCACGGCCTGCACGGCCAGCGCGACCAACCCACCGGGTTTCGCCAATGGCTTCCCGCCGGAGATCATCGGCAATTTCCTGATCGACCTCACCCAGATCCCGGTGATCGTGACGAACGGCCTGCGGCCGGGCGATCCGGGCTCGCCGGGCGTGGCCAAGGGCGTGTCGTCGCTGACGACCATCGACCCGGCCACCGGCTTTGCGACGCGGCACTACGACGACAGCTGGTCGGCCACGACCGGAACCGCGGGCCTGCAATGGGATCCCGAGCCCGGCACCATGGCCTACCTCCGCTACAGCCGCGGCTACAAGGCGGGCGGCTTCAACATCGGCAACGCCGGCTTCTTCAGCGCCAACCCGGAGACCAATCCGGAGCACGTCAACGCCTTCGAGATCGGCCTGAAGAAGGACTTCGGCCGTACCCTGCAAGTCAACATGGCGGCCTTCTACTACGACTACCAAAGCATGCAGGTGCCGATCACGATCGTGCCCACCGGCGGCGGCGTCGGCACCACCCAGTCGGTGTTCTTCAACGTCCCGAAGGCGGTCTCGCAGGGCTTCGAGCTGGAGTCGATCTGGCAACCGATCGACCACCTGCAGGTGCTGTTCAACTACTCCTACCTCGACGCGCACGTGAAGACCGGAACGGGCGTCGTGGACCCGGCCGATCCCACCGCGGTGGCGCCGGGGGCCAAGCCGACCACGGCCGGCGGGACTTGCCTCGCCAACCCGACGCTCTCCTGCGACGTGTTCACCGGGAACGTGGCGCGCGGCCAGGACCTGTCGGGGGGCAACCTGCCCAACGCGCCGAAGAACAAGGTGGCGGTCAACGTCAACTACACGATGGAGTTCCAGCCCGGCTCTCTGGTCGGCTCGGTCAGCTACATCTGGCGCGACAAGCAGTACGGCTCGATCTTCAACCGTTCCTACTACCAGGCCCCCTCCTACGACCAATGGGACGCGCGCCTGGCCTGGAAGGACAAGGACAACAAGTACACGGTCATCGCCTTCGTGAAGAACATCTTCAACGACCTCGGCTACGAGGGCGGGGCGACGGCGAGCCGCCAGGCGGGCTACGTGCCGGCCTACACGTTGGGCAGGCCCGGCGTGGCGCCGGTGGGCATCGTTCAAGGTATCGCCAGCACCTATACGATCACCCCGCCGCGGACCTACGGCGTCGAGCTGCAGTACCGCTTCTAACGGGACAGGCTCGTATCTGAATGAAGGCGCTCCGCTCCGGCGGGGCGCCTTTTCTTTATCCGCCTCAGGCCAGGCCCCTCCCGCTCGGGGACTTGACGTTTGAAGCGAAGGCTCGCCCATGCCTATGGCCGCGCCAAGACGGCGATGGGAGGCGGACCGTGACGTTCCAGGACATCGAGTACGCGGCGCAGGACGGCGTGGCGCAGATCACGCTGAACCGGCCCGCTTACCGCAACGCCCAAAGCTATCGGATGCTGGACGAGATCGACCAGGGGTTCGATCTGGCCAAGGCCGACGCGGCGGTGCGGGTGGTGGTGGTGCGCGGCGCGGGCGGGGTGTTCTCCACCGGCCATGACCTCGGCACGCCGGAGGGCGTGGCCTATCGCGATGCGCTGGGCGCGAAGCCCGGCATCGAGACCTACGACCAGTTCAAGAGATACAACCTCGACCTGCTGGTGAAGTGGCGCAACTTCCCCAAGCCGACCGTGGCCATGGTCGAGGGCTACTGCATCTACGCCGGCTGGATGCTGGCCGCGGCCATGGACGTGGTGTTCGCCGCGGAGGACGCGGAGTTCCTGGCCGGGTTCGTGGAATATATGTCGGTCCCCTGGGACATCGGCATCCGGCGGGCCAAGGAGCTGTGCTTCGAAAGCCGCTTCATCACGGCGGCGGAGGCGGCGCAGTACGGCCTGGTCAACCGGGTCTACGCCAAGGCCGACCTGGAACGCGAGACGCTGGCCTGGGCGCGGCGGGTGGCGGAGAATGCGCCCGAGACGCTGCGCATGGCCAAGCTCCAGATGAACAAGGCGCAGGACGCCCAGGGCTTCACCCAGGCGGTGGAGGATAGCCTCGGCGACTATGTGGCGATGATGTACATGCCGGGCGCCGAGATGCGGGTGGAGGGCCAGCGACGGCTGCTCTCCGTCGATCTCGCCGTGAAGGGCCGGCGCGGCGAACGCTTCGGCCTCGCCGCGGCCAAGACCGCGGCCGATTAGTTTTCGAGGAGACTGCCCGTGAGCGACACCTTCCGCGCCCTGCGCGCCCACAAGACCGACGCCGGCCAGGAGGTCCGCTTCGAGGACCTGACGCTGGAGGATCTGGGCGACGGCGACGTGGTGGTGCGCGTCGACTATTCGACCGTGAACTTCAAGGACGGCCTGGCGCTGACCGGCAAGTCGCCGATCATCCGGGCCTGGCCGCTGGTCCCGGGGATCGACTTCGCCGGGACGGTCGAGAGCTCGTCGAACCCGCAGTTCAAGCCCGGCGACCGGGTGGTGCTGAATGGGTGGGGCGTCGGCGAGAGCCACAATGGCGGCTACGCCCAGATGGCCCGCGTGAAGGGCGACTGGCTGGTCAAGCTGCCGGAGGCGATCTCCACCGCCCACGCCATGGCGATCGGCACCGCCGGCTACACGGCCATGCTCTCGGTGCTCGGCCTCGAACGGCTGGGCGTCACGCCGGACAAGGGCGAGGTGCTGGTGACCGGCGCGGCCGGAGGCGTCGGCAGCGTGGCGATCGCGGTGCTCTCCAGGCTCGGCTACCAGGTGGTCGCCTCCTCGCGGCGCAAGGAGACCGAGGGCGACTATCTGCGCGGCTTGGGCGCGGCCGATGTGATCGACGCCGCCGACTTCCAGGGTCCGGCCCGGCTGCTGGCTCGAGAGCGCTGGGCCGGCGCGGTGGACGCCGTGGGCAGCCATACGCTCGCCAATGTGCTCTCGCAGATGCGCTATGGCGGGGTGGCGACCGCCTGCGGCCTGGCCCAGGGCATGGACCTGCCGGGCTCGGTAGCGCCGTTCATCCTGCGCGGCGTGACCCTGGCCGGGATCGACAGCGTGATGCGGCCCATGGCCGATCGCGTGGAGGCCTGGAACCGGCTGGCCCGCGACCTCGATCTGGCCAAGCTGGACGCCATGACCAGCCGCGCCGGCCTGAACGACCTTCCCCGCCTCGGCGCGGAGATCGTCGAGGGCAAGGTGCGAGGACGCGTGGTCGTCGACGTCAGCGCCTAGCTAGAGAACGGTCTCGATCGCGACGGTCACTTCCTCGTCCATGGGATCGGTGCGCGGGCCGAAAGCGCGGATCGCTTCGCCGTGCTTGCCGATCAGGATCTTGTGGAAATTCCAGACCGGCTCGGCGGGCTCGCCCAGCTGGTCCTTGGCCCATTTGTAGAACGGGTGAGCGGCGTCCCCCTTGACGTCGACCTTGGAGGTCAGCGGGAAGTCGACGTTGAAGCGGGTCTCGCAGAAGTCCTTGATCTCGGCTTCGGTCCCCGGCTCCTGGCCCGCGAACTGGTTGCAAGGCACGCCGAGCACCACCAGGCCGCGGTCCTTGTATTCCGAATAGAGCTTCTCCAGGCCGTCGTACTGCGGCGTCAGCCCGCACTTCGAGGCCGTGTTGACCACCAGCACCACCTTGTCGCGGAAGGTGGTCATCGGCAGGTCGCCGCCGTCGATCGTCTGGAATGCAAATTCGTGGGCGCTGGCGGTCATGGCGGCCTCCTCCTGATCTGGCCGGCAGTTTAACGCCGCCAACGTCGTTCCTCCAATGCGCGCGACCACTGGCCCCGCTGCCGCATCGAAAACCATAGGTCACCGAACGCTGTGCATTTCACCGTTGACGACGAAGGCTCCGAGGATCAGCCTGCCCGCCAACAAAAAAGGCGTTCGATAACGCCACAGGGGAGGATGACTGATGCAGTATAGGCTTGCCCTATTTGCGACCAGCGCTCTGCTGGCCGCTTCGGTTGCGGCGACCGCACACGCACAAGCGCGAACCGGCGCGTCGGCGGCGACCACGAACACCATCCAGGAACTGGTGGTCACCGCCGAAAAGCGAGAGCAGAACCTCCAGGACATTCCGGTGGCCATCACGGCCTTCACCGATCGGCAGCGCGACGTGGTCGGGATCCAGTCCATCCAGGACATGACCAACTTCACGCCGGGCCTGCAGTACTCGACATCCACGGACCGGATCACCCTGCGGGGCCTTGGTCGTCTGACCAACGTGTTGTCCGCCGACGCCTCGGTGGCCAACTATTCCGACGGCGTGTACGAGACCTTCGCCGTCCGCGCCGGCGCCTCGACCCTC
>JAQGIX010000145.1 GCA_028290925.1 Phenylobacterium sp.
TGTGCGCGGCAGGAACCTGCCGTCCACCCACCGCGGAGCGGACAGGCCGGCTCATTGCCAGGCTCGTCGCCGACGACGCCTTCGCGGCAACCCTGGCCGGGGCGCGGATCGAGGCGGATGGCCGCGAGGTGCGGTTCCTGCGCGAGCCGGGCGAGGCGGCGCGCGGCGGGCTGACGCCCCTGAGGATCGAGCCCGGCGAGGTCTGGGATGGCCGGTTCGAGATCGCCACGGCGGGACCGATCGAGGTGCGGGCGCTGGCCGGCCTCGCCGCGCGGCTCGGCAAGCCGGATCGGGCGGCCCTGCAGCGCTTCACGCCGAAGGCGCGGGCCGGGCTGCCGGCGGCCATCGACGACGACGGTGCGCCCTATCTGTTGCAGGATCTGCGGCCGCTGGCGCTGTCGCGCCTGCGCGCCGCCTGCGGCCTGGTGGAACGCGAGCCGGACTAGCCGCGCGCGGCGGCCAGCACCTGCTCGACGCCGCGGACGACGGGATCGGCGAAGCGGGTCCCTAGGAGGCTGGCGTGCCGGGCCCCGGCCACGTGCTCCACATAGCCGTGGCGCGAGGCGATGGCCGGCAGCGCCTGGAGGGCCTTCAGGGCCGGAGCGCCAGGCTCGGCGCCGGCGGTGATCACCGAGATCGGCAGCTCCGGCGGGAAGTCGCTCTCGGCCGCCTGGTCGGAGGTGGCCGGCCAGCAATCGACCTCCTCCGAGGCCCAGCGGGCGTGGCCGGCGGAGCCGTGGATGCGGCGCTTCTCGATCGCCGCCTCGCCGGTCAGGCCGATCAGGTTGTGGGTCAGCCAGGAGATCGGCCGCATCAGACCGGCGCGGGCCACCAGGCGGGCGAGCTTCAGCAGGCGGCCGAAGGCGCGCACCATCCCGGGTCCGCGCGGCAGGATCATGACGTCCGGCGTCACCGCGTCGACCAGCACCACGCCCAGCGCCCGGTCCGGATGGGTGAGCGCGAACAGCCTGACCATCAGCCCGCCCATGGAGTGGCCGACCAGGACCACGGGGGCCCGCTCGTCCAGTTCGCGCAGCAGGGCCGCCAGGTCGGCGACGATGGCGCGGCCGTCGCGCGGGGTCGGGCCCGGGTCGGAATGGCCGAGGCCCGCGCGGTCGTAGGCCAGGCTGCGCAAGCCCTTGGCGGCCAGCCGCTGCTGCACCACCGCCCAGTCGGCCGCGCACCCGAAGGCGCCGTGCTCCAGGACGATCAGCGGCGTCGCCTGCGCCGGACCGGCCCGGACCACCCGCAGCCGCCGACCGCCATCGATCGCGATCCGCTCGCCGCGGACCACCACCTGCTCGGTGCTGGCGACGTCCTTGGGAATGGCTCAGCCCGCCTTCTGGAACGGCTTGGGGACCCGCGCGCCGCCCTGCCGCGCCAGCATCCAGCCCGGATACTCCGCCGGCAGCTCGCTCACCTCGTCGAGCCGGGCGACCTCCTCGGGCTTGAGGGTCAGCTCGGCGGCGGCCAGGTTGTCGTCCAGCTGCTCCAGGCTCTTGGCGCCGATGATGATGCTCATGACGGCCGGCTTGGCGAGCAGCCAGGCCAGCGCCACGCGGGCCACCGAGGCCCCGTGCGCCTCGGCGATCTCGCGCATGACCTCGACGCACTTCCAGGCCCGGTCCTTGTCCACGGGCGGGAAGTCGAAATTGGTGCGCCGCGCGCCCTCGGGATTGTTGGAGCCGGGCCCGAACTTGCCCGACAGCAGGCCGCCCGCCAGCGGCGACCAGACCATCAGGCCGAGGCGCTCGGAGGTCAGCATCGGCACGAGATCGCGCTCCAGGTCGCGGCCGGCGATGGAATAGTAGGCCTGCAGGGTCTCGAAGCGGGCGTAGTCCCTGGCCTCGCTGATCCCCAGGGCCTTGGCGATCTTCCAGGCCTGCCAGTTGGAGACGCCGACGTAGCGGACCAGGCCCTGGCGGACCAGGTCGTCCAGGGCGCGCAGGGTCTCCTCGACCGGGGTGACGGTGTCGTTGCCGTGGATCTGGTAGAGGTCGATGTGGTCGGTCTGCAGGCGCTCCAGGCTGGCCTGGACGCTGTCCATGATGTGGCCGCGCGACGAGCCGCGGTCGTTGGGGCCCGGGCCCATCTCGCCGTGCACCTTGGTGGCGATCACCACGTCCTGGCGCTTCACGCCGAGATTCTTCAGCGCCTGGCCGGTGAGCCGCTCGGACTCGCCGAAGGAATAGACGTCGGCGGTGTCGAGGAAATTGACGCCGGACTCCAACGCCCGGCCGACGATGGCGTCCACCTCGGCTTGCTGCAGGGCGCCGATGGCCCGCCACATGCCGGACTGCTCGGACCCGCCGAAGGTCATGGTTCCCAGGCAGATCTCGGAGACATAGAGGCCTGTGCGGCCAAGCTGCTTGTACTTCATCGGAGGACCCTCATTGCGGTCCAACGCATATGGTCAGGGTTTCCGTCGAGATCGAGGGCCGCTGTGGCCCTTCGAGCCGAAAAATCAGAGGCGGAGCCGCGTATGCACGCGGCCATGGCGCTGGACCGGGCCGGCGTTGGGCGCCTGGCCGGCGTCGACGGCGCCGTCGGCCGCCGCCTGCGCCAGTTCCGGCTCGAGCCTGGCCTCCATCAGCGCCTGCTTGTTGCGCGGGATCCGCGAGACATAGGCGACGCGCACGCCGCGGGGCACGCGGCGCGCCTCGCTGAGCGGCAGGTCGCCGGCGCGGGCGAACGACTTGCCCAGGAAGAACACCGGATTGAGCGGCCGGCCGTCGCGGTCGTGGATCTCGAAATGCAGGTGGGCGCCGGTCGAGGTGCCGGTGGAGCCCAGCCGACCCACGGCGGTGCCGGCCTTCACCGCGGTCCCGGCGGCCACGCCCGGGGCGAAGCGGTCCAGGTGGCCGTAGAGGCTGGTCAGGCCCTCGGCGTGGGTCAACTGCACGAAGCGGCCGTAGCCGGGATCCTCGCCCATGCGGCTGACCACGCCGTCCGCCGCGGCCAGCACCGGCTCGGGATCGGGCGCCACCATGTCGACGCCGGCGTGCAGCCGCGCGCGGTCCTCCCAGGGCAGTTGGCGCAGGCCGAAGGGCGAGCCGATCTCGCCGTCGGGCATGGGCGCCTGGAAGGCGATGAGGACAGGCGGCGGCGCCGGGGGCGGCGGCGATGCGATGCGGACCACCGCCGCGGCGGCGGGATGCGACCGCGAGGGCGGCGCGGAGTCGGGCAGTGCGGCGTGGGCCACGGTGATCGCCACCAGGGCCACCGCGGCGCCCAGCATGCCTTCGCCGAAACCGTGCCGCGCAGGCGCGGCCAAGTCCGTGTCGCTCAAGATGGGCTCTCCCCAGCTTAAGCCGAAGCCTTCGCAGCCCGCCCCCAAGGCGGCATGGCGTCGGCTTTCCTTTGTCGATGCGGCGGACTAGGTGGCGGCGGTTCTGGGCGAAAACGGGGCGGAGCGCGGCCGTAGCGAGTCGCAACGGCCCGATTCATGGCGAACGGCGTAAACGATGGAACCGGCTTGGCCGGCGATGCGCGCGGCAGGCGGACCGCGGCCTACAGCGACTTCAGGATGCCCTCGACCATCTTCTTGGCGTCGCCGAACAGCATCATGGTGTTGTCGCGGAAGAACAGCTCGTTCTCGACGCCGGCATAGCCCGCGCCCATGCCCCGCTTCACGAACAGCACGGTGCGGGCCTTTTCCACATCGAGGATCGGCATGCCGAAGATCGGCGAGGACGGATCGGTCTTGGCGGCCGGGTTGGTGACGTCGTTGGCGCCGATCACGAAGGCCACGTCGGCGGTCGGGAACTCGGCGTTGATGTCCTCCAGCTCGAACACCTCGTCGTAGGGGACGTTGGCCTCGGCCAAGAGCACGTTCATGTGCCCGGGCATGCGGCCGGCGACCGGGTGGATGGCGTACTTCACCTCCACGCCCTCGGCCTTCAGCTTGTCGGCCATTTCGCGGAGCGCGTGCTGGGCCTGGGCGACCGCCATGCCGTAGCCGGGCACGACGATGACGCTCGACGCATTTTTCATGATGAAGGCCGCGTCCTCGGCCGAGCCGGCCTTGACCACCTGGTCGCCCTTGGCCGTGCCG
>JAQGIX010000152.1 GCA_028290925.1 Phenylobacterium sp.
AGCACCGTGAACATCTCGGGCGGGAAGCCCAGCGCGCGCAGGGTGATGCCGGAATAGAAGTCGACGTTCGGGTAGAGCTTGCGCTCGATGAAGTACTCGTCGGACAGCGCGATGCGCTCCAGCTCCATCGCCACTTTCAGCAGCGGATCGTCGCTGTCGCCGATCTCGTCCAGCACCTCGTGGCAGGTCTGCTGCATGACCTTGGCGCGCGGGTCGTAGTTCTTGTAGACCCGGTGGCCGAAGCCCATGAGGCGGTAGCGGCGGTCCTTGACGCCCTGGACGTACTCCGGGATGCGGTCGACCGTGCCGATCTCCATCAGCATCTTGAGCGCTTCCTCGTTCGCCCCGCCGTGCGCCGGACCCCAGAGGCAGGCGATGCCGGCGGCGATGCAGGCGAAGGGATTGGCTCCGGACGAGCCGGCGGTGCGCACCGTCGAGGTCGAGGCGTTCTGCTCGTGGTCGGCGTGCAGGATGAAGATGCGGTCCATAGCCCGGGTCAGCACCGGATTGGACTTCCAGTCCTCCGCCGGGACCGAGAAGCACATCTTCAGGAAATTCTCGGCGTAGGACAGCTCGTTGCGCGGATGCACGAAGGGCTGACCGCGGAAGTATTTGAAGGCCCGGGCCGCGATGGTCGGCATCTTGGCGATCATCCGGTGGGCGGAGATCATCCGCTGCTCGGGATCGTCCACATTGGTGCTGTCGTGATAGAAGGCCGACAGGGCGCCCACCGCGCCGACCATGATCGCCATCGGGTGAGCATCCCGGCGGAAGCCTTGGAAAAACCTGTCGAACTGCTCGTGCAGCATCGTGTGGTAGGTGATGTTGTGCTCGAACTCGGTGAACTCGGGCGCGTTGGGCAGCTCGCCGTGCAGCAGGAGGTAGCAGACCTCCAGGAAGCTCGACTGCTCGGCCAGCTGGTCGATGGGATAGCCGCGGTGCAGCAGGATGCCCTTATCGCCGTCGATGAAGGTGATCTTGCTCTCACAGGACGCCGTCGAGGTGTAGCCGGGGTCGTAGGTGAAGATGTCGGCTTCGGCGTAGAGCTTGCGGATGTCGACGACGTCGGGGCCCGCCGTGCCGCTCAGCACCGGCGCCTCGAAAATCTTTCCGCCGATGTCGATCTTCGCGGTGTCGCCCATGCGGATCCCCTTGTCTCGAGTAGCTGAAACGCCTGTTCGAACGGCCTTATAGCGCTTTACCGCACCAGCGAAAGAGCGTCGTCGAGCCGGCCGAGGCTTTCGTCTTTTCCCAGCGCCACAAGGGCGCCGGCGAGGTCGGGCGCGGGCGATCCTCCGCCCAGCACCATGCGCAGGGCCGCGCCGAACTTGCCGATGCCGACGCCCTCCCGTTCGGCGAAGCCGCGGATGCGGGTCTCCAGCGCCGGAACGGCCCAGTCGGTGGCCGTGGCGAGGTCGTCGCGAAGCCGCGAGAGGCGGCCCCGGACCTCCTCGGTGAGCATCTCCTGGGCCTTCTCCGGCAGCTCCAGCGGCCGTTGCCGGAGCACGAAGACCAAGCCGTCGGCCAGGTCGAGCAGGGTCTTGGCCCCGTCGCGCACCAGGGGGATCGTCCGCTCGATGAGCGCGCGGTCGGTGCTCTTCAGCCGCCACTCGCGGCTCTTCAGGATGTGCTCGGTGAGGGTCGCCAGCCGGCCGACGTCGGCCTCGCGGATGTAGTGGTTGTTCAGGTGGTTGAGCTTGTCCCAGTCCAGCCGGGCGGGCGCGCTCACCACGTGCTTGATGTCGAACCAGGCGATCGCCTGCTCGTCGGAGAAGATCTCGTCGTCGCCATGGCCCCAGCCGAGCTTGGCCAGGTAGTTGCGCATGGCCTCGGGCAGGTAGCCCATGTCGGCGAATTCGCTGACCGCCTGGGAGCCGTGGCGCTTGGAGAGCTTCTTGCCGTCCGGCCCGTTGATCATCGGCAGGTGGGCCCAGACCGGGACTTCCCAGTCCAGCCCCTGGTAGATCAGCGTCTGGCGCGCGGCGTTGTTCAGGTGGTCGTCGCCGCGGATCACATGGGACACGTCCATGTCGTGGTCGTCCACCACCACGGCCAGGTTGTAGGTGGGGCTGCCGTCGGTCCGGAGCAGGATCAGGTCGTCGAGGTCCTTGTTCTGGAAGCGGACCGGGCCCTTCACCTGGTCGTCGACCAGGGTCTCGCCCTCCCGCGGGCACTTCAGGCGCACCACGAACGGGCGGTCGGGCGCATCATTGGGCGAGCGGTCGCGCCACGGCGAGCGGACAACCCGGCCCTCGGCGCGGGCCAGTTCGCGCTCGGCGTCCAGCTCCTCGGACGTCATGTAGTCCTTGTAGGCGCCGCCCCGCGCCAGCAGCTCGTCCACCGCCTTGCGATGCCGGGCGGCGCGCGCGAACTGGAAGACCGGCGTCTCGTCCGCCTCCAGTCCCAGCCAGTTCAGCCCGTCGAAAATCACCTGCACGGCGGCCTCGGTGGAGCGCTCCCGGTCGGTGTCTTCGATGCGCAACAGGAACTTGCCGCCGGTGTGGCGCGCGTAAAGCCAGTTGAAAAGCGCCACCCGGGCCGTGCCAATGTGCATCATGCCCGTGGGGGAGGGGGCGATCCGGGTGACGACAGGTCGGTCGGACATTGAGGTCGAGGGGTCCGGGGAGGCGGCGGCGCGCACGTCCGCCTGGGCCGGGCCTCTTAGCACGCGGATTCGCGCCCGTCCCAGCGCCGCCGAGGGGTTCAGCTGGCTGGCCGATCAGCTGGCCCGGCAGGCCGAGCGCTGGACCCTGTGGACCCCCGTCGCTTTGGGGGTCGGCTCGGCGCTTTATTTCGCCAGCCCGCGCGAGCCGCAGACCTGGGTCGCCTATGCCGGCGCGGCCCTCGCCCTGGGCCTGCTGGTCGTCGCCGCCCGTTGGCGCGGGCCGCGCGGCGCGACCGCGGCCCTGGTGCTGCTGGCCTGCGGGATCGGCGGATTCTGCGCCGCCAAGCTCAGGACCGAGCACGTCAAGTCGCCCACCGCGCCGATCAAGGGCCCGCCCGCGCGGCTGGAGGGCTGGGTGATAGATATCGCCAGCCCCGGACAGGGCGGCCGGCGGCTGCTGATCGCCCCGGTGCGCATCGGCGACTGGCCGGCGCAGGCCACGCCGACCCGCGTCCGGGTGACGCTGAAGGGCGGCTACACGCCCTCGCCCGGCGAGCCGATCAGCCTGCTGGCCATCCTCAACGCCCCGCCCCAGCCGGCCAGTCCCGGCGCCTACGACTTCGCCCGCGACGCCTTCTTCCAGAGCGTCGGCGGTGTCGGCTTCGCGCTCGGCCCGCCGCAGAGCTGGACGCCGGACGCGCCGCCGCCCTGGCGGCTGCGGCTCACCATGCGGATCAACGCCACGCGCTGGGCGCTCACGCGGCGGATCATCGAGGCGCTGGGGGTGGAGGAGGGTGGGCTCGCCGCGGCCATGACCACCGGCCACGACGCCTTCATCCCGCCGCAGCAGGTCGCCGACCTGCGCGCCTCGGGCCTGGCCCACATCACCTCGATCTCGGGCCTGCACATGGCGATCGTCGGCGGCTTCGTGTTCGCCGCGGTGCGCCTGCTGATCGCCGCCTGGCCGTGGCTGGCCCTGCGCATCAACGGCAAGAAGGCGGCCGCCGCCTTGGGCTTCCTGGCGGTGATCAGCTACCTGGTTCTTTCCGGCTGGCCGCCGCCGGCCGAGCGCTCGGCGATCACCGCGGCCATCGCCTTCGGGGCCATCCTGGTCGACCGTCAGGCGATCAGCCTGCACGCCCTGGCGCTGGCCGCCATGGCCGTGCTGCTGCTGCAGCCCGAGGCGGTCATCCAGCCGGGCTTCCAGATGTCGTTCGCCGCCACCGCCGCCCTGGTGGCCCTGGCCGAGATCTGGCCGCGGACGGTGCGGGAGATCAACGCCCCCTGGCCGATCCGCGCCGTCCAGACGCTGCGCACCTGGCTGGTCGCCGCGCTGGCGGCCAGCTTCGTCGCGGGGACCGCCACCGCGCCCTTCGCCATGCAGCACTTCAACCGGATCTCCACCTGGGGCCTCATCTCCAACCTGCTGAGCGACCCGATCTCGACCTTCCTGATGATGCCGGGCCTGGCGCTGGGCGCGGTGCTCGCCCCCTTCGGCCTGGGCGACGGCCCGCTGGCCGTGGCCGGCTTCGCCATCCACCTGATCAACGGCATCTCAAAGACCGTCGCGGCCGCGCCTTACGCGCAGTTCATCGTCGCCAGCGGACCCAACTGGACGCTGGCCGCGGCTTTCCTCGGGATCCTGTGGCTGTGCCTCTGGAAGGGGCCGCTGCGCTGGCTCGGCCTGCCGCTGGCCATGGCGGTCTCGCTGGTCCCCAAACCCGCGGCGCCCGACGTGTGGGTGAGCAGCGACGGGGCGGCGGTGGCGGTTCGCAGCGCCAAGGACGCCATCCTGTTCCGCCCGGACGTGAAGCTGTTCGGCGCCGAGCTCTGGGCGCGTCGCCGGGGCCTCGATCCCTCCGGCGGCCAGGCCCTACGCGACCTGGCTTACGACTGCGATCACTGGAGCTGTGCGCACAGGCCGGGAGCGCCGGTGAAGCTCGCGGCCGCCTGGAACCTCAAGCGGCCGCTGGAGCCCGGCCGGCTGGCGGCGCTCTGCGCCAGCGCCGAGGTGGTGGTGCTGCGCGACGATTTCCCGGCCGGGGTTTGTCCCGGAAAACGGGTCCTGACCGGCGCGGATTTCGAGCGCGGCGGCTCCGTCGAGCTGCTCCGCCAACCGGGCGGCCGCTGGACGGCGACCTGGGCCCAGGACCTGCGTGGCCGGCGGCCGTGGAGCTGGGGTCCGGACCTGCGATGAGCCTGATGTTCACCAAGCGGCTGCGCGAGCCGATCATCCGCGGGGAAATCACCTGCACGGTGCGCATCTGGCGCAAGCTGCACGTGAAGATTGGCGGTCGCTACCCCTTGGGCGCCGGCCACGTGGAGGTCACGCGGATCCAGCACATCGATCTTTCGGACGTCACCGAGGACCTCGCCCGACGGTCCGGCTTCGAACACCTCGACGACCTGATGTCGGTGGCCAAGCATGGCCCGGGCGAGAGCGTCTATCTCATCGACTTCGAGTACCGCGAAGCCTGAGGCGGCTCAGTGGTAGCGGCGAATCAGGCCGACCAGCTTGCCCTGCACGGCCACCTGGTCGGGGCCGAAGATGCGGGTCTCGTAGGCCGGGTTGGCGGCTTCCAGCGCGATCGAGGCGCCCTTCTTCCGCAGCCGCTTCAGGGTGGCTTCCTCGCCATTGACCAGGGCTACGACGATCTCGCCGGAGTTGGCGGTGTTGGTGCGGCGGATGACCACGAAGTCGCCGTCGAGGATGCCGGCGTTGATCATCGAGTCGCCCTGGATCTCCAGGACGAAGTGCTCGCCGGCGCCGAGCAGGCTCTCCGGCACCGGCATGCGGTCGCGCTCCTGCTGGATCGCCTCGATGGGCGTGCCGGCGGCGATCTTGCCGAGGATTGGCAGGTCGCGGGTGTCGTTGGCGGGGCCAGGCGCCTCGCCGCCGGCTTCGACCAGCTGCGGCTTGAACGGCGCCCGGCCCTTGGGCGGCGCGGCGGCTGTGGCCTGGCTGGGCAGCTTGGTGACCTCCAGGGCGCGGGCCCGGTGCGGCAGGCGGCGCAGGAAGCCGCGCTCCTCGAGGGCGGTGATCAGCCGGTGGATGCCCGATTTGGAGGCCAGGCCCAGGGCGTCCTTCATCTCGTCGAAGGAGGGGGAGACCCCGCTCTCCTTGATCCGCTCGTGGATGAACATGAGCAATTCGTGCTGCTTGCGGGTGAGCATGGCCCTACCTCTGAGGTCTCGAGCGCTTCGAGAACAAAGCGCAAACGTCGAGAATGTTCTCTAGGTGTTCCGCGTTAATGTCAAGTTACCGCCAATCACGTTGCGAAATCA
Organism: Phenylobacterium sp.; assembly: GCA_028290925.1. Classification (GTDB taxonomy): domain Bacteria; phylum Pseudomonadota; class Alphaproteobacteria; order Caulobacterales; family Caulobacteraceae; genus Phenylobacterium. The sequence goes on from JAQGIX010000152.1 coordinate 5,891, forward strand.
GCGGCTTAGTCGGGCAGGCCAGCCGTCACGATTCGCGAATCCGAGCTAAGCCGCGAGCAGGCTCCGCGTGGCGGCGGCCACGTCGGCCTGACGCATCAGGCTCTCGCCGACCAGCATGGCCTTGGCGCCCGCGCGCTCCAGGCGCGCGGCGTCCGCCGCCGAGAAGATGCCGCTTTCGGTGACCAGCAGGGCGCCCCGAGGCGCGCGGGTGGCCAGCCGCTCGGTGACGGCGAGGTCGGTGACGAAGGTCCTGAGGTCCCGGTTGTTGACGCCCAAGAGCTCGGCGCCCAGACCGGCGGCGCGGTCCAGCTCGGCCTCGTCGTGCACCTCGACGAGCACATCCATGCCAAGGGCCGCCGCGGCCGCCATCAGCTCGGCGGCCAGGGCGTCGTCGACCATGGCCAGGATCACCAGGATCGCGTCGGCCCCCAGCGCCCGGCTCTCGGCGACCTGCCAGGGATCGAGCAGGAACTCCTTGCGC
>JAQGIX010000179.1 GCA_028290925.1 Phenylobacterium sp.
GCAATTCTAGGAAAGGGGACCTCGACATGACCGACGAAACCACAGTCGCCCCGGCCGCCGGAGCCGCCGCCGGCGGGGCCCGCCGCCCGTTCTTCCGTCGCCGCAAGGTGTGCCCGTTCTCCGGCGCCAACGCCCCGAAGATCGACTACAAGGACGTCAAGCTGCTGCAACGCTACGTCTCCGAGCGCGTCAAGATCGTGCCGTCGCGGATCACCGCGGTCTCCGCCAAGAAGCAACGCGAGCTGGCCAAGGCCATCAAGCGCGCCCGCTTCCTGGCGCTGCTCCCCTACGTCGTGAAGTAAGGGAGACGCACAGATGAAAGTCATTCTGCTCGAACGGCTCGAGGGCCGCGGCGGCCTCGGCGACGTGGTCAACGTCAAGGACGGCTACGCCCGCAACTTCCTGCTGCCGCGCCAGAAGGCGCTGCGCGCCAACTCGGCCAACCTGAAGGTCTTCGAGGCCCAACGGAGCGAGATCGAGGGCCGCAACGCCAAGGCCAAGGACGTGGCCGGCCAGGCCGGCGAGAAGCTGGACGGGACCGCATACATCCTGATCCGCCAGGCGGGCGAGAGCGGCCAGCTCTACGGCTCGGTCGCCGGCCGCGACGTGGCCGACGCGGTCAACGCCGAGGGCGGCAAGATCGAGCGCTCGATGGTCGTGCTCGACAAGCCGATCAAGACGCTCGGCCTGCACGCGGTGAAGGTGCGCCTGCACCCGGAAGTGGCCGTCACGGTCACGCTCAACATCGCCCGCAGCCAGGACGAAGCCGAGCGCCAGGCGCGCGGCGAGAACGTCATCAACAGCCAGTTCGAGGAGGAACGCGTCGCCTCCGAACAGGCGACCGCGGACCTGCTGGAAGGCGGGGCCGGCCAGATGGCTTCGGAGTACAACGAAGCCTAGGACGAGCCCGTCACGGCTGAACTGCTGCACGGCGCGGGGGACCTTCCCGCGCCGTTTTGCATGGGCTGTTGCAGAATTGTCATTTCATGTGGCCCCGACGCGACTTAGCTAGACGCTTAGTTATTGTTCAGGTTGCCCGCGGGGCAACCTCCAGGGGGTTAGATTTCATGCACTCACGCGTACTGCTGTTCGCGGCCGCCTCGGCCGCGACCCTGATGTCCACTGCCGCCTTCGCCCAGGCCGCGCCCGCTGCGCAGGTTGAGGAGCTGGTGGTCACCGGCAGCCGCGCGCAACCCCGCTCGCGCCTTGAATCGCTCGCCCCGGTGGACGTGGTCAACGCCCAGGCGCTGCAGCAGCAGGGCACCACCGAGCTCGGCGCAGCGCTGGCCATCGCCGTGCCGTCCATCGATTTCCCGCGCCCCTCCAACACCGACGGCACGGACGCCGTCCGCCCGGCCACCCTGCGCGGCCAGGGCCCCGACCAGACCCTGGTGCTGCTGAACGGCTCGCGCGCCCACACCTCGGCGCTGGTGAACCTCAACGGCTCGGTCGGTCGCGGTTCGGCCGCCGTCGACCTCAACACCATCCCCACGGTCGCCATCGACCACATCGAGGTGCTGCGCGACGGCGCCTCGGCGCTCTACGGCTCCGACGCGATCGCCGGGGTGATCAGCATCCAGCTGCGCCAGGCCGACCACGGCGGCGGCGCCTCGGCGACCTACGGCCAGTACGAAACCGGCTTCAACGGCTACGTGGGCGGCAAGCGCGATCTCCACGACGGCGCCACCAAGACCATCGACGCCTGGCAGGGCTTCCAGATCGGCACGGACGGCTTCCTGACGATTTCGGGCGAGTACCTCGACCGCGGCCACACCAACCGCAGCGACGTCGATCCGCGGTTCCCCGCGCTGGGCGTCACCTCGCGCTTCGGCGACGGCGACGTGCACCAGGAGACCGTCTACTTCAACGGCGGCAAGCCGCTGGGCGGCGGCTGGGAAGCCTATGCCTGGGGCGGCGGCCAGAAGCGGCACACGGAAACGGCCGCGACCTTCCGCGCGCCGAACGACGCGACCAAGAACATCGCCTCGGTCTATCCCAACGGCTTCATCCCGCACATCAGCAGCCACTCGGACGACTACACCCTGGGCTCGGCCCTCAAGGGCGATCTGGCGGGCTGGCGTTCGGCCTTCAGCGTCGACTACGGCTGGAACCGGATCCGCTACAACACGCTCAACACCCTCAACGCCTCGCTCGGCCCGACGTCGGCGCATGACTTCTACGCCGGCAAGATGATCTACGGGCAACTGGTCGGGAACGCCGACTTCAACCGCGACTTCGACGTCGGCATGGCCGGTCCCCTGAACGTGGCCTTCGGCGCCGAGGCGCGCCAGGAGCGCTACGCCATCGGGGCCGGCGAGCCCGGTTCCTACATCCGCGGTCCGTTCACGACCCTGGGCGTCGGCGCGCAGGGCTTCCCCGGCTTCCAGCCGCAAAACGCGGTGTCGGTCAGCCGGCGCAACGTCGGCGCCTATCTGGCGGTGGAAGGCAAGGTGCTCGATCAGCTGACGCTGTCCGGCGCCGTGCGCGAGGAGCACTATTCGGACTTCGGCGACAACACCTCCGGCAAGGTCTCCTTCCGCTATGAGCTGACGCCGTTCCTGGCGTTCCGCGGCTCCGCCGAGTCCGGCTTCCGGGCGCCCAGCCTGCAGCAGGAATTCTTCACCTCGACGGCCAGCCTGTTCGTCAACACCGTGCAGTTCGACACCGGCACCTTCCCGGCGACGAGCGCCACGGCCCGGGCGCTGGGCAGTCAGGCGTTGAAGCCGGAGAAGTCCAAGAACTACTCCCTGGGCACGGTTTTCCGCGCCGGCGGCCTGGCCGTCACCATCGACGCCTACGAGATCGACGTGACGGACCGCATCGTCCTGTCCGAGACCCTGACCGGCAGCGCCACCGCGGCGCCGGGCACCAACGCCCGCGCGCTGTTCGACCTGCTCTCCCCGTTCGGCGCCACGGCGGCCCGCTTCTTCATCAACGGCGTGGACACCAAGACCCGCGGCGTGGACGTGGTCGCCACCTACCGCCTGGACCCGCAGCCCTGGGGTGACCTGAGCCTGACGGCGTCCGGCAACGCCAACGACTTCCAGGTGACCAAGACGCCGGCGACCAAGCCCTCCGTCCTGCCGACCCCGGTCTCCCTGTTCGCGCGCCAGGCGGTCTACCGCTTCGAGCGCGGCACGCCCAAGTACAAGGTCGGGCTCGAAGGCGACTGGTCGTTCGAGAACTGGGGCGCCACGGCGCGCGCCACCTTCTACGGCGACGTGCTCGCACCGGGCACGACGGACAACGGCCTGAACGACGTCCACACCGGCGCCCAGACGGTCGTCGGCCTGGAAGGCCGCTACAAGTTCTCGCACGGCATCGGCCTGGCGATCGGCGCGGACAATCTGTTCGACGTCTATCCGAAGCAGATCCCGGTCAACCTCGACACCACCGGCGCCGCGCCCTGGAGCTCGTTCTCGCCGTTCGGCTTCAACGGCCGCTTCCTCTACGCGCGCCTGAGCGCAACCTGGTAGATATCCGCAAGTTCGGATGAAGACGGCGCGGGGCTTCGGTCCCGCGCCGTTTTCGCGTCAGAGGCGAAACGGCCAAGCTTGTCCACAGGCGATTGGTTTTGTGGGGACAGGTCGGCGCAGGGCCGCATGTCACAGTGGAGCGCGCGCGGGCTTCGGCTATCGATAGCTGATGGCGATCATTCCGGCGCTCGACCTTCGACCCCCCTCCAACGACGTTGAAATCCCGCACGCCCCGGCCAACGTCGAGGCCGAGCAGGCGCTGCTGGGCGCGCTGCTCTACGACAACGCCGCCTTCGAGCGGCTGGGCGACAACCTGCAGGGCCGGCACTTCTTCGAGCCGTTCCACCAAAGGCTCTACGACGCCATCGAGGGCCACATCCGCAAAGGCCAGCTCGCCGAGCCGATCCTGCTGGCCGAGCAGTTCGCCCGCGATCCGGCGTTCGAGGAGCTGGGCGGCGTCCGCTACCTCGCCGACCTGGTGGACCGCGCCCCGCCGGCCGCCAACGCCCCGGACTACGCCCGCGCCATCTACGACCTGGCGCTGCGCCGTGACCTGATCCGCATCGGCGGGGAGATCTCCACCCTCGCCTCGCACGGCGATCCCGAGATCTCGGCCAAGGACCAGATCGAGCAGGCCGAGGCCCAGCTCTATTCGCTCGCCGAGACCGGCGGGGTAAGCCAGGGGTTCATTCCCTTCGCCCAGGCGCTGCACGGCGCGGTCACCATGGCCGCCGAGGCGCACAGCCGCGACGGCGGCCTGGCGGGCCTGTCCACCGGCCTGATCGACCTCGACCAGAAGATCGGCGGCCTGCACCCCTCCGACCTGGTGATCATCGCCGCGCGCCCCTCGATGGGGAAATCCTCGCTGGCCGCCAACATCGGCTTCGACGTGGCGCGCAACTACGCCTGGGAGCCGCAACCGGACGGGACCAAGAAGACGGTGCGCGGCGGGGTGGTGGCCTTCTTCTCGCTGGAAATGAGCGCCGACCAGCTGGCCATGCGCATGCTGGCGGAGGTCTCGGGCGTCTCCGGCGACAAGATCCGCAAGGGCGAGATCGAGGCCAGCGAGTTCGGCCGCATCCGCGACGCCGCCCTGGAGATCCAGGACGCGCCCTTCTACATCGACGACACCGGCGGCATCACGCTGGCCAAGCTCACGGCGCGGGCCCGGCGACTGAAGCGCTCCGTGGGCCTCGACCTGGTGATCATCGACTACCTGCAGCTGATCACCATGGGCACGAGCTCGCGGCAGGAGAACCGCGTCCAGGAGGTCAGCGCGATCACCCAGGGCCTCAAGGTGCTGGCCAAGGAGCTGGCGATCCCGGTCATCGCGCTGGCCCAGCTGTCGCGGCAGGTGGAGAACCGCGAGGACAAGAAGCCCCAGCTCTCCGACCTGCGGGAGTCCGGCTCCATCGAGCAGGACGCCGACATGGTCATGTTCATCTACCGGGAGTCGTACTACCTGAGCCGCCTCGAACC
>JAQGIX010000202.1 GCA_028290925.1 Phenylobacterium sp.
CTCCCCATTCATGGGGAGGGGGGACCATCCGCCGAAGAGCGGATGGTGGGCGGGGCGGGGTTCTGCAGTGCGACGGCCGCCCCTTCCACCACGCCCTCTGCGGGGCGCGGTCCCCCTCCCCCATCCATGGGGGAGGAAGAGGATCGGCGCTCCTCCGCCTGACCACCGGCCGCCTCTCCCCGCATGCGGGGAGAGGGTAGGGTGAGGGGCGGCTGGACCGCGCCGCATGCCCGATTGCGCCGCCAGCATCCCTGACGCCGCCGCCTGAAATCGGCGCGCGGGTGGATCATGGCTGAAATATCGGCGGGGCGCCGCTTCACGAGCCGCCGCCCTACCCGGTGTTCCGCAGCCCCGCGGCGATGCCGTTGATGGTCAGGTGGATGCCTTCGCGCACCGCCTCATCATCGTCGCCGGCCCGCAGGCGGCGCAGCAGTTCGATCTGCAGGTGGTTCAGCGGATCGATGTAGGGCAGCCGCGAGCGGATCATGGCCGCGAGGTCGGGGTTCTTCTCGAGCAGGGCGGTCTGGCCGGTGATCGCCAGCAGGGCCTCGACCGTACGGTCCCATTCGGCGCGGATCTGGCCGAACACCGCCTGCGCCAGCGCCCGGTCCTGCACCAGGTCGGCATAGCGCCCGGCGATGCCCAGGTCGGCCTTGGCCAGCACCATCTCCATGTTGGCCAGGGTCGTGGCGAAGAACGGCCAGCGCTCGTGCATCTCCTGCAAAGCCGCGAGCGGGACGCCGGCGTTGGCGGCCGCCGAGCCGAAGCCGTACCAGCCCGGCAGCATGGCCCGCGACTGCGACCAGGAGAACACCCACGGGATGGCCCTGAGCGCCTGGACGCTGCGGTTGCTCGATCGCGCCGCCGGGCGGCTGCCGATGTTCAGGTCGGCGATCTCGCTGATCGGGGTGGCGTCATAGAAATAGTCCACGAAGTTCGGCGTCTCGTAGACCAGCGCCCGGTAGGCGCCCATGGCGGCGCGGCTGAGCGCGTCCAGGGCCTTGCCGTGCGGCGGCGCGACCTCGCCGCCGGCGCTCTTCTTCAGCGAGGCCAGCACCACCCCGGCGGTGAGCGTCTCCAGGCTCTGGGCGGCGATCTCCGGGTCGGCGTATTTGTTGGCCACCACCTCGCCCTGTTCGGTGATGCGGATGCGGCCGTTCACCGTGCCCTGCGGCTGGGCGAGCAGGGCCTCGAAGCTGGAGCCGCCGCCGCGGCCCACCGCCCCGCCCCGGCCGTGGAACAGCTGCAGCTTCAGCTCCGCCCCGCCGACCACCGCACACAGCGCGCGCGAGGCCTTGTGCAGCTCCCAGCTGGAGGTCAGGTAGCTGCCGTCCTTGTTGGAGTCCGAATAGCCGATCATCACTTCCTGCAGGCCGGCCGGGGCCAGCAGGTCGCGGACGACGGGGACCTCCAGGTAGCGGGCCATGGTCTTGGGCGCGGCGCGCAGGTCCTCGATGGTCTCGAACAGCGGCTCGGCGAACACCTCGGCCCGAGGCGCTTTTTGGGGCGGCGCGCCGGGCGTGAACAGGCCCACCTCCTTGAGCAGCAGATAGACCTCCAGAAGGTCGGAGACCGAGGTGGTGTTTGAGACGATGTAGCAACGGATGGCTTCGGCCCCGTAGCGCCGCTTGGCCTCCGCCGCGGCGGCCAGCACCTGGTACTCCCGCTCGGTCTCCTCGCCGTAGCTGAGATAGGGCGAGCGCAGCAGGCGGCCATGGCCGAGCTCGCGCTGCAGCAGCTCGCAACGGGCCGCTTCGTCGAGCGCCTCGTAGTCGGGACAAATGCCCGCGCCCTTCATCAGCTCGGCGACCACCCGGGAATGCACCGCGGAGTTCTGGCGCATGTCCAGTGTCGCCAGGTGGAAGCCGAACACCTCCACCGCCCGGATCAGGTCGGGCAAGGGGCCGTGGTCGAAGGCCGGGCCGTGCTTGGCGAGCAGCGAGTCCAGCACGGTCTGCAGGTCGGCCTTCAGCGCCTCCGGGGACGCGTAGGCCTCGGCCGGGCCGGCCGGCGGGCGCGAGGCCGCCTCGCCGGTCAGCGCCAGATGGGTCGCGGCGAGCCGCGCATAGATGCCCACCAGGGCCCGGCGATAGGGCTCCTCCATGCGGTGCGGCGAGGCGTCGGGCGAGGCGTCGGCCAGGGCCTGCAGCTGCGGCGTCACCGCGGTCAGCCGCGCGGAGATCGACAGCTCTGCGCCCAGCGCATGGATGCGGTCGAGGTAGAGGCCGAGCGCCGCCTTGGCCTGGCGCGCCAGGGCCTGGCGCATCACGGCGGCGGTCACATAGGGGTTGCCGTCGCGGTCGCCGCCCACCCAGGAGCCGACCCTCAGGAAGCTCGGCAGGTCCGCCTCGCCCAGCAGCTCGCGCCAATGGGCGTAGAGCGCCGGCAGCGCCTTCAGGAAGCTGCGCTCGAAGAAGGAGACGGCGTTCTCGATCTCGTCGCCGACCTCGGGCTTCACCGAGCGCAGCAGGCTGGTGCGCCAGAAGATCGAGACCTGGCGGATCAGCTCGCGCTCGACGGCCTCGCGCTCCGCATCCGTGTGGGCGTGGTCGAAGGCGTCCAGTTGGTCGGCGACGGCGGCTTGGCGGTCGAGCACGCTCTTGCGGCGCACCTCGCTGGGGTGGGCGGTGATCACCGGGGCGATCAGCGCCTGGCGCAGCAGCTCCACGACGGCCGGGTGGTCGATCCCGTCGGCCTTGAGGGCGCGCAGGGCGCCGGCCAGGGTGTCGCCGCGCGCATCGCCGCTGCGGCCCCGCCGTCGCTGGATCTGGTCCTCGGCGAGGTTGGTGATCTGCAGGAAGCAGGCGAAGGAGTGCACGAAGCGCACGGTGTCGGAGAGCGACAGCCCGCTCAGCCGCTCCGCCATCAGCCGCGCGGCCTGCGGCGTGCCGTCCCTGTGGAAGGCCACCGAGGCCTGGCGGATCTCCTCGATCTGGTTGAATACGGTGACGCCGTCCTGGGCGCGGATCACGTCGCCGAGGACGCGGCCCAGGAAGCGCACCGCGGTGCGAAGCTGGTCGGGGAGGGACTGGCTCATCTCGGCCGAAGCAACAGCACGAAGGCGCCGCGACGTCACCTGTTTCGGCGCCTAGTCCGCGCGCAGCGCCGGAGCTGGCCGCTGCGACAGCGCCTGGAAGGCCGCGAACAGGCCCCCTGCCCCGGCCAGGCCCGCCGCCGCGGCCAGCAGCACCGCGACGCCGGTCCAGTCGACGCTCCAGTGGGCGTGGAACACCCGCACCACCACCGGCCAGGCGGCCGCATAGCCCAGCCCCACGCCGGCGGCTCCGGCGATGGCGCCCACCGCGCCGTACTCCAGCACGTAAGCCGACAGGATCTGCGCCCGCGAGGCGCCCAGCACCTTCAGGGTGGCCGCCTCCTTGGTCCGCTCGCGGGCCCGGGCCGCGATGGCCCCGGCGAGCACCAGCAGGCCGGCCAGCGCCGCCACGGCGGCGGCGCCGCGGACCGCCAGCGCCACGCGGTTGAACAGGCCGGTGGCGGCCTCCAGCTGCTCGCGGACCGAGATCACGTTGACCGCCGGGAACGGCGCGGCGAGCGCGTGGATCACCCGGGCTTCCTGGGCGGGCGAGGCCTTGGCGATGGCCACCTGGTGCAGGTCGGCGCCGGCGAAGACGGCGGGGCTCACCACCAGGGGGAAGCTCGCGCCGAAGCTGCCGAACTCCACCTTGCGCAGCGCCGCCACGCGGGCGTCGATGTCGCGGCCCAGCACCTGCAGGGTGACGGCGTCGCCCACCTTGATGGCCGCGGCGCGGGCCACGTCCTCGTCGAGCGCCAACAGGGTCGGGCCGGCATAGGCGGCCGGCCACCAGCGGCCGGCGGTGACCCCGGGATTCGGCGGCTCCGGCCCGATGGCCGACATGGAGACGTCGTTGTCGAAGGCCCAGCGCTCGCCCTGCGGCAGCTGCTTGGGATCGATGATCCGTCCGCGCACCCTGGTGATCCGGCCGGTGACGAACGGCACGCGCAGGTAGTTGGCCCGGGTCAGCGGCTGGCCGAAGGCCCGCGTCACCGCGCCGTCGAACTGGCTGGCCTGGTCGCCGGGGATGTCGGTGAACACCAGGGCCGGCGCGGTCTGCGGCGCGACCTCCGCCACCTCGGCCAAGAGGCTCGACTGGATCAGCACTACGCAGGCGAGCAGGCCGACGCCCAGGCCGATGGCCGGCGAGGCGGTGCGGGCGGCGGAGCGCGGCCCGGCCAGGTTGGCGAGGCCGATGCGCACCGGCCCCCGGGCGAACGCCCGCGCCCGGCCGGCCAGCCGCGCGGCGCCCCAGCCAAGCAGCCACAGGATGACGAAAGCGGCCGCCACCCCGCCGATCATGGCGGCGGCGGCGCGCGGCGTCGGGGCGGTGGCCACGGCGAGGCCGGCAAGGCCCGCTGCGGCCAGCAGGGCGCCCACCATCTCCGGCCCGAACTTCAGCGCGCCGGTCAGGTCGCTGCGGAACAGGCTGGCCGGCGGCGTCGCCCGCGCGCGGGCCAGCGGGGCCAGCGAGAAGGCGGCGGCCGACAGCAAGCCGAACGCCGCGGCCTTGGCGAGCGGCCAGGGATAGACGGCGAACAACGCCGGGAACGGCAGCTGACCCTTCACCGCCTCACCCAGGATCAATGGCGCCACGGCGCCCACCACCAGCCCGATCGAGACGCCGAGCGCGGCCAGCACGCCGATCTGCACGAGGTAGGTGTCGCGGATGAGCGCGCCCTCCGCGCCCAGCGCCTTCAGCGTGGCGATGGACGGCTTGCGGGCCTCCAGATAGGCGCTGACCGCGCCGAACACGCCGAGCCCGCCGGCCACCAGCGAGGCCAGGCCGATGAAACCCAGGAAATACTCCAGCTGGTCGATGACCTTGCGGGCGCCGGGCGCGGCGTCCTGGCGGTCGCGCATGCGGAAGGATCGGCCGGGCAGCTGCGCCTTGATCGTCGCCATGGCCGCCTTGGGTTCGATCCCCGGCTTCAGGGCGATCCGCGCCGTCTCGCCGAACGGCAGGCCGGGCGTCAGGAACCCGCCCTGCTCCAGCGCGCCGACCCGGGTCAGCACGCGTGGCCCGAGCGCGAAGCCGCGGGACAACCGGTCGGGTTCGTCGGTCAGGACGGCGCGGGCGATCATCGGCACATTGCCGGCCATGAACCGGTCGCCCAGCTTCAGATGCAGCCGGTCGAGCAGCCTCTGCTCCACCGCGGCCCCCCAGGCGCCGCCCTCCGGGGTGATGGCGGCCGCCAGCGACGGCGCGCCCTGCACGGTCACCTTGCCGGCCAACGGATAGTCGCCGGCCACGCCGCGCAGCTCGACCAGCCGCCGCTCGCCCGAGGCCGACTGCGCCATGGCCCGGTTGGCTGTCGCCCAGGAGACCCGGCCCAGCCCCTCGAACACCGCCCGCTCCTGCGGCGAGAAGCGGCGCAGCTGCACCGAGACGGCGACGTCGCCGCCGAGGATCTCGCGGGCCTGGCTGGCGAGGCCCTGGCGGAAGGCCTGGGCCGTCGAGCCGGCGGCGGCGATGGCCGCCACGCCCAACGCCAGGCAGGCCAGGAAGATGCGGAAGCCGCGCACCCCGGCGCGCAGCTCGCGGCCGGCGAAGCGGAAGCTGAGCGGGATCATGCCGCCTCGGCCACCCGGCCGTCGCGCAGGCGCACGGTGCGGTCGGCGCGGGCGGCCAGCGCCTCGTCGTGGGTCACCAGCACCAGGGCCGCGCCGGTCATGGCCACCAGCTCGAACAACAGCTCGCCCACGTGGCCGGCCTTGGCGGCGTCGAGGTTGCCGGTGGGCTCGTCGGCGAAGAGCAGGCTAGGCCGGGGCGCCAGCGCCCGGGCCAGCGCCACCCGCTGCTGCTCGCCGCCGGACAGCTGGTGCGGATAGTGGTGGCCGCGCGCCGAGAGCCCGACCCTGTCCAGCCAGTCCCGCGCGATGGCGGTGGCGTCGCGCTGGCCGGCGATCTCCATCGGCGCGGCGACGTTCTCCGCCGCCGTCATGCTGGGAAGCAGATGGAAGCCCTGGAAGACCAGGGAGACGCGGCCACGGCGCAGCCGCGCCCGGCCGTCCTCATCCAGCCTCGCGAGATCCTGGCCGAACAGGCGCACCCGCCCACCCGTCGGCCGCTCCAGGCCCGCGGCTACGGCGATCAGCGACGACTTGCCCGAGCCGGAGGGCCCGACCAGCGCCACACGTTCGCCCGATCCCACGCGCACATCGAGGCCGCGCAGGATCTCCACCGGTCCGGCCGGCGACGGCAGGGTGAGCGAAACCTCTTCGAGGACGAGCGGATCGGGATCGGCCACGGCTGACAATCGGGACGCCTCGGGCATTCAGGAACGGGACAACTCACCCTAGATAGGACGGCGCATGGCCGACACACGATTCATCTCCCGCCGCAGCCTGATCGCCAGCGCGCTCGCCGTGCTGCCGGCGCGGGCGCTGGCGGCGCGGGGGCAGGTGGTGACCATCCTCGGCGACTCGATCACCGCGGGCCTCGGCCTGCCGGCCCGCGACGCCCTGCCCAACCAGCTGCATCTGGCGCTCGAGCGCCTGGGCGCGCCGAACCTGGTGCGCGGCGCAGGCGTCTCCGGCGACACCTCGGCCGGCGGCCTGGCGCGGGTGGACTTCAGCGTCCAGCCGGACACCGCCGTGGTGGTCGTGGCGCTGGGCGGCAATGACCTCCTGCAGGGGCTCGATCCGAAGACCACGCGGGCCAACCTCGACCAGATCATCCGCCGCCTGAAGCAGCGCCACAAAGGCGTCGTGCTGGCCGGGATCAATGCGCCGCCGGAGATCGGCCGCAGCTACGCCCACGACTTCGACGCGGTGTTCTCAAGCCTGGCCCGGACACACCACGTGGCGCTCTATCCGGACCTGCTGGCGGGCGTGGCGCGCAACCCCGCCCTCAACCAGGGCGATGGCCTGCACCCGAACGCCAGGGGCGTGCAGATCGTCGCAAACCGCCTCGCGCCGGTGGTGGCGAAGGTTCTGAAACAGCAGCCCTAGTAGGAGCCACGCCGCATCAGCACCGCGGGCACCGTGGCGGCGATGATCAGGCCGTCCATCACCACGTTGCGCTGGCGGGCGTAGATGCAGTCCATGGCGACGCGGGCGCGGTAGCTCACGTCGTTGCGGCCGCTGACCTGCCACAGGCCCGTGATGCCGGGCTTCACGGCGCAGTAGCTCTTGAATCGCCGGCCGTACTTGGGAACCTCGGCGTCGACGATCGGGCGCGGGCCCACCAGGCTCATCTCGCCGCGCAGCACGTTGAACAGCTGCGGCAACTCATCGAGGCTCGACTTGCGCAGGAAGGCGCCCAGCTTGGTGACGCGCGGATCGTTGCGCAGCTTGTGATCCTTGTCCCACTCCGCGCGGGCCACGGGATCTTGGGCCAGGAGATCGGCCAGCCGGCGCTCGGCGTCGGCCGCCATGGAGCGGAACTTCAGGCAGTGGAAATAGCGGCCGTCGCGGCCGATGCGGCGGTGCGCGAAGACCACCGGACCGCCGTCCTGGACGAAGATCGCCAGCGCCACGCCCAGCATCACCGGCGCCAGGAACACGAGCGCCACGAAGGCGATGAGCATGTTCATCGCATCCGTCAGGACCTCATCGGCCGAAATCTTGCGCAGACGCAGCCTGGTCCCGGCGAGGGCCTCGTGGAGGTAGACAAGTTCAGACATCGGTTCGTTCGGAAGCTGGCCGGCGGAGCCATTCCCCGCCAAAAATCGAGCGGTCAACCAACGGCCACGGTTGGTGGTTCCGGCCGTCAAGAAAAACATCGAATGTGATGGAGAACCTTGGCCGGACTGCGGAGTTTAATCGCCGACCACCCGACGCGGGGAGAGGTGGCTGGAGCGATTTCGATGGCGCGGACGGACGCCGATGTCGGGGTGATCATCCCGGCGCATAATGCTGAGGCCACCATAGCGCGGGCGGTCAGCTCAGCCTTGCGCGAACCCGAAGCCCGCGAGGTAATCTTGGTGGTGGACGGCGCCACCGACCGCACGGCCGACGTGGCCCGCGCGGCCGACGACGGGACAGGCCGGCTGCAGGTGATCGAGCTGCCGGTGAGCGGCGGTCCGGCCGCGGCGCGCAACCGCGCGCTGGCCGCGAGCCACGCGGCCTGGGTCTGCCCGCTGGACGCGGACGACTACTTCCTGCCCGGCCGCCTGGGCCGGCTGCGCGCCGAGACCGGCTACTGCGATTTCGTGGCCGACGACCTCCTGCGGGTGATCGAGGGCCGGCTGCACGACGCCCCGCATCCGATGATCGGCGAGCGGCTCAACCTGCCGATCTGCCTGTCCTTCGAGGCCTTCGTGTACGGCAACATCAGTCGGGCGAGCCTGCCCCGCGCCGAGCTCGGGTTCCTGAAACCCCTGATCCGGCGGAGCTTCCTGGAGGCGCACCGGCTCGGCTACGACGAGAGCCTGCGACTGGGCGAAGACTTCGTCCTCTACGCCCGCGCCCTGGCGCTGGGCGCGAAGTTCAAGATCCTGCCTCCCTGCGGCTACATCGCCGTGGAGCGGGCCGGTTCGATCTCCGGCAGCCATGGCGCGACGGAACTGCGCGCGCTGGTGCAGGCGAGCCGCGAGATCGAAGACCTGCGGCTGACGCCCGAGGAACTGGTCGCGCTGCGCGAACACCGCGCCCACGTCGCCGCCAAGCTGGCGCTGCGCGAATTCCTCGACGCCAAGCGGGCCCGCGGCCTGGTCGGCGCGGCCGCGGTGCTGGCGCGCGCGCCGGCAGCGGCGCCCTATGTGGTGAGGACGGTGGCGTCGGTCGTGCTGCATCGGCGGTCCTCGCCACGGCGTCCGCCCGAAGCCAGCCCCGCGGCGGCCTAGAGCCGCCTCAGGCGGCCGCTTGTTCCGAAGAAGGTGGGCGCCGCAGCATGCGGTCCACCGCGGCCTGAGCCGCGTCCCGGCTGGCGTGCGCCCCGTCGGCGACCGTCACGCCGTCCTCGTCATAGACGCACCAGGCCCAACCATCCTCCCGCTGAGACAGCGAATAGGCGAACGATCGCACCTCGTGCATGGCTTCCGTCTCCCGGCTCATGAGGGCAAAAACTCCGACGCTTCGCTGCGGTTGCGAACGTTGTCGGAAACGTGAGCCCGGAAGGCCGAGAACAATCGGCCGAGCTTGAGGGTTGTGCTGTCCAGCTAGCTTCTGGGAGCCTCCTCCGTGACCTATTTCAATTACCTCGGCCAACCGATGGCCGAGAGCGCCAGCGGGCCTGGCGTGTTCGGCACCAGCGCCGGCGGGGAGACGCTCACCGCGCCGGCCGGACCCTCGGTGGTCGACGGCAACGGCGGTGGCGATCTGTTGATCGGCTCGAACGGCGACAACACCTTCTACGTCAAGGACCCCAACGACATCGTGCGGGTGTCGGCCGGCTCCGCCGGGACCAAGACGGTGGTGGCCTTCACTTCCTTCGCCCTGCCGGACAACGTCCAGAACCTGACCTCGTCGGGGGCCTACAACTACGCGGCCGGCAACGCGCTCGATAACCTGATCAAGGTCGCCAACGACGGGGAGATGATCTACGGCGGGGTGGGCAACGACGTGCTGGTCGGCGGGTTCGGCAACGACAGCTTCATCGTCAAGGCCGGCGAGGGCAGCGACGTCATCTACGGCTTCCACGCGGGCGATGCGATCCGGCTGGTGAGCCCAAGCCTGACCTCCTTCCAGGCGGTGCAGGCGGCCATGACGCAGGTGGGCGCCGACGTCTCGATCAAGATCTCGCCCAGCGAGCAGCTGATCCTGCGCAACGCCACCGTAGGGCAGTTCACCGCCCACGACTTCCTGCTCCCGCTGGACAGGAGCCTGCTGGGCGCGGCGACGCTGACCGACGAGTTCGACAGCTTCCAGCCCTACAACTTCGCCAACCACACCGGCCTGTGGCGCACCGACTTCGGGATGGGCCGCAACAATCCCGACACCTACAGCCTGCGCCAGAACGGGGAGCAGCAGGCCTATGTGACCGCCGACTTCCAGGGCACGGCCGGACACCCGCTGGGCTACAACCCGTTCTCCGACGCGAATGGCGTGCTGACCATCACCGCCAAGCCATTCGCCCAGAGCGACCTGCAGTCCACGTACGGCGCGACCTACGCCTCGGGGATGATCGACACCCGCGGCATTTTCCAGCAGCAGTACGGTTACTTCGAGATGCGCGCGGCCCTGCCGACCGCAAAGGGCGCCTGGCCCGCCTTCTGGATGGTCCCCGACCCCGCCAACGGCGTCGAGGCCGACATCACCGAGAACATCGCCATCAATCCGAACATCGATTTCGTGCGGGCCTATGGCGGCTCATCGGCCTTCGCCAATGTGCTGAAGACCGGGGACGTCGGCGGCTTCCACACCTACGGCATGCTGTGGACGGCCTCGACGACGACCTTCTACTACGACAACCAGGCGGTGTTCTCGACGGCGACGCCGGCGGCCTGGAACCAGCCGATGTACCTGATCGCCAACTTCGCGGTCGGCGGCTTCGGCGGCAATCCGGACGCCGCGCAGTTCCCGGCCAACTTCCAGATCGACTACATCCACGCCTATGCGCTGGCCGACGGCTCCAGCATCGTGCAGCACCTGACGCCGGCCACCCAGGACCCACCGCCGCCCGGCGGCTCGCTGCAGGGCACGGCCGGCGACGACCACCTGCAGGCCAGCGCCAGCGCCACGTCCATCGACGGCGGGGCCGGCAACGACAGCATCACCGGCTGGACGGGCGGCGACTACCTGCGCGGCGGCGACGGCAACGACTCGATCCAGGGCGGGTCGGGGTTCGACGACATCAACGGCAACAAGGGCGACGACGTCATCGATGGCGGCTCAGGTGGAGACGACTGGCTGGTGGGCGGCCAGGGCAACGACCAGATCATCGCCCACGCCGGCGACAACATCCTGTTGGGCAACCTCGGCGCCGATACCATCCAGGGCGGCAGCGGACACGACGTGATCCGCGGCGGCCAGGGCGACGATTCCATCACCGCCGGCTCCGGTGTGCAGTGGATCTCGGGCGACCGTGGCAACGACACGGTCCAGGGCGGTTCGGGCCCCGACACCTTCCACACCTTCTCCGGGGCCGGGATCGACAAGGTGATCGGCTTCAGCGCCGCCAAGGGCGACCACGTGCAGCTCGATCCGGGGACCCACTACGTCGTCTCGCAAGTGGGGGGCGACACGGTCATCGACATGGGCAATGGCGATGAGATGATCCTGCAGAACGTCCAGATGTCGTCGCTGCCGAACGGCTGGATCTTCGGCGCCTGAGGCGGGAACCCAAGGCGGCCCAAGCCATTCCGACCCACGGTGAAGGTCGAGAGTGGCAAGGGCATGAGCGGCGAGGTGGATGTGGCGGTCTGCACCTTCCGCCGGCCGGCGGTCGTGGAGACGCTGGCCTCGCTGGCGGGCCAGCAATTGCCGCCCGGCCGCGCGCTGCGCGTGATCGTCGCCGACAACGACGAGACGCCGAGCGCGGAGGCCCGGGTTCGCGCCGCCGCCGTCCAGCACGGCCTCGCGCTCAGATATATCCATGCGCCGGCCCGCAACATCTCGCTGGCCCGCAACGCCTGCCTGGACGCGGCCACGGCGGAGTGGCTCGCCTTCCTCGACGACGACGAGACCGCCGCGCCCGGCTGGCTGGCCGGGCTTCTGGCCGAAGCCGCCCGCGGCGGCTGGGACGCGGTGCTGGGACCGGTGAAGGCGGTCTACGGCGCGGACGCCCCAGCCTGGCTGGCGGCCGGCGACTTCCATTCCACCGCGCCCGTCGAGGTGGCGGGACGCATCCTCAAGGGCTACGCGGGCAACGTGCTGATCCGCCGCGAGGCGATCGCCGCGCGGGCCCTGCGCTTCGACCAGGCGCTCGGCCGCAAGGGCGGTGAGGACGACGATTTCTTCTACCGGCTGACCGACGCGGGCGGGAAGATCGGCTACGCGCCGGACGCGCTGGCCTACGAACCCGTGCCGGCCATCCGCGCCTCGCTGCCCTGGCTCCTGAAGCGCAGCTTCCGGACCGGCCAGACCCACGGCGCGCGGCTGTCACAGCGCCATAGCGGCGCAGGCCGCCTGGCGCAGATCGGCCTGGCGGCGGCCAAGGGCGGCGCCTGTCTGGCCGGCGCGGTCGCGACCGCCTGGTCGCCTGGGGCCCGCGGCCGCTGGCTGGTACGCGGATCGCTCCACGCCGGGGCGGTCGCGAGGCTCGCCGGATGGCGCGAAGTCGAGCTCTACTGACGGCCACCGGCATCTTCTTCGGAAACAAGCGGAACAGGCGCGGCGGTCTCGGAGTTGGACATCGCGCGACGGTCCCGCCGCCGCAAATCGTTTGGTCGCGATTTTGGAGAGACACATCATGCGCAGGCGTTCGCCCTCGCTCGCCGCCGCGGCGTTCATCGCCCTCGCGGCGCCCCCCGCCCTGGCCGCAACCAACGCCCTGCCGCCGCCCGACGCCATCGCCCGCGTCTCGCCCGGCGCCACGGAGTACCGGATCGGTCCGCAGGACACCCTCGACATCAATGTCTCCCAGCTGCCCGACCTCACGAAGACCGTGGAGGTCGATCCAAGCGGCAAGATTCTGCTGCCGCTGATCGGCCAGGTGCAGGCCTCGGGCCGCACGCCCGTGGAGCTGTCGGAGGACATCGCGATCGACCTGAAGAAGAAGTACATGAAGGACCCGATCGTCGTGGTCTCGGTGAAGGACGCCCAGGGCCAGAAGGTGACCATCGACGGCGCCGTCTCCAAGCCGGGCGTCTATCCGCTGGCGGGGCCGACGACGCTGCTGCAGGCCGTGGCGCTGGCCCAAGGTCCCGATCCCAAGCTCGCCAACCCCAAGCGCGTGGCGATCTTCCGGACGATCGGCGGTCGGCGGCAGACGGCGTTCTACGACCTCACCCAGATCCGCACCGGCCACGCTGAGGATCCGGCGATCTACGGCAACGACGTCGTGGTGGTCGACACCTCCGGGGCCAAGTCCTTCATGCAGAACTTCCAGGGCGGCTTCGGCCTGCTCGGCATGCTGATCCGGCCCTGGTGAGGCCTCGCGGCCACGTCATGGGCAAGCGCTGGCCCCGAGCCGACGTCCCGAAGGAACCGGCTCCCAGGCTCGGGGTTATTGGCCACGCTAGATTTTTCCGAACTGGGTGGGGCCTTCGAGGCCCGAAGAACTGGGATCGCGCGATGACCTCCGACACCGGATGCCGTTGCGCCCTTCCGACCGGAGCTTAAGCGCCCCCGGCGGTCCCGCCCTGCCAGATGGTCCGAACGCAGGTCTCACATGAACAATCTGATCCCGATCTCGCATGAGCTGCCCGCCCACCCCGGGCAGGCCTTCCGGCCAATCGAGCCCGAGCGGATGCACTTGCGCCAGCTGTTCGGTATCCTGCTGCAGCGGGCCAAGCTGGCGCTGGGCGTCGGGGCGGCTGTGTTCCTGGTGGTGCTGGCGGCCTTCGCCCTGAAGACCCCGACCTACAGCGCCACCGGCTCGGTGGTGATCGACCCGAAGAGCGTCAATCTCGCCCGCGCCGAGCAGCCGCAGAGCTACGGGGCGCCGCCGGACACCAGCGCGGTGGACACCCAGGTGGAGATCCTGCGCTCGCAGGCGCTGGCCGAGCGGGTGGTGCGCCGGCTGAAGCTCTACAATGATCCGGAGTTCAACGGCGCCCAGGCCCCCGGCTTCTTCGGCCTCATTCCCGGCAAGGCGCCGATCGCCCATCCCGATCCGCAGCTGATCTCCCGCGTCGCCGGCGGCCTGATGAGCCACGTGTGGGTGCGCCGGGCCGGCCTCACCTACGTCGTCTACGTGGGCGTCTCCTCGACCTCGCCGCAGAAGGCCGCGACGCTGACCAACGTCTACATGGACGAGTATCTGAAGAAGCAGTTGGACGACAAAATCGCCATGGTGTCGAAGGCCAACGGCGACCTGGGCGCGAGCCTCGAGAAGATGCGCCAGGACGCCGAGGTCGCCGTCTCGCGCCTGCAGCAATACAAGGTCGCCCATGGGCTGATGAGCGCCGAGGGCTCCACCATGGCCGAGCAGGAAGTCTCGACCCTCAACGAGCAGATCGCCCAGGCCAAGGCCGACCATGCCGAGAAGGCCGCCCGGCTATCGGCGGCCCAGGCGCAGCTTCGCATGGGCGGCGGCGGCGCCGACGTCGGCGCGGCGCTGGGTTCGGACACCATCAAGGAGCTGCGCAAGCGCGAAGCCGAGCTTTCCGTCAAGCTCGCCCAGCTGAAGACCGACTTCACCGAGGACTATCCGGAGGTGAAGCGCACCCAGGCCCAGCTGAAGGACATCCGCGCCGAGATCCAGACCGAGATCAACCGCATCATGTCCAACCTCAAGGCCGAGGCGAGCGCCGCAGCCGGTCGCGAATCCTCGCTGCTCGGCAGCCGCGGCGCGGCGCAGGGCAACCTGGCCAGCAACAACCAGGCGACCGTTGGCCTGGTGGGCCTGCAGCAGAAGGCCGACGCGGCCAAGGCGATCTATGACGCCTACCTGACCCGCGCCAAGCAGGTGGCCGCCGAAGGCAGCCTCCAGCAGGCCGACGGCTCGATCAACTCGCAGGCCTCGGTGCCCACCGCGCCCAGCTCGCCGAACATGAAGCTCGGCACGGCGCTGGCCATGCTCGCGGGCCTGATCGCGGCCGGCGCG
>JAQGIX010000205.1 GCA_028290925.1 Phenylobacterium sp.
GAAGGTGCGCAAGGTGCTGAAGATCGCCAAGGAGCCTATCTCCCTCGAAACGCCCATCGGCGACGAGGAAGACAGCCACCTGGGCGACTTCATCGAGGACAAGAACGCCATCCTGCCGATCGATGCGGCGATCCAGTCGAATCTTCGCGAGACGACGACTCGCGTGCTCGCCTCGCTGACCCCGCGCGAAGAGCGGGTGCTGCGCATGCGTTTCGGCATCGGCATGAATACCGACCACACCCTCGAGGAGGTCGGCCAGCAGTTCTCGGTCACCCGCGAACGCATCCGCCAGATCGAAGCCAAGGCCCTGCGCAAGCTCAAGCACCCCAGCCGCTCAAGGAAGCTCCGTAGCTTCCTCGACAGCTGAGCCTTTCCCTCCCCTGACGGGGAGGGGCGGGCCGCGCGGCGGACAGGGGTGGCGGCGCTCGCGGCTCAGCCCGGCAGCTTCGAGGCGATCACGTCGATCCTGCGGATCTGCGGCGGCTGCGCGAACAGCTCGTCGGCCTTCTCCGTCAGCGCGGCGGCGACCTTGCCGTTCAGGTGCGCGTCGCGGCCTTGCTCATCGGCGAAGGCGTCGAAGATCGCGAACGAGGATGGGCCGGTCTGCAGGGCGAACCAAGCCGCCGTGCCCGGTTCGGCTTCGACCAGCGGCACGGCCGCCTGCAGGAAATCGGCGACCGCCTGCGCCTTGCCGGGCTTGGCTTCGAGCGGCACGTAAAGGGCATATCTGACCATGGGATCCTCCTCGCCATTCATCGGTAGCCCCCGCAGGCGCCGACGAAACTGACGGCGGTCAGCAGCGGCCGCCCCGGCGATCCTCCGCCTGACCCCTGTCCCCTGCGGTCAACGGATTGTCCCATGCGGTCATGGCCGCGGGCCGGCCGGCCGCTAGTCTCTCGCGATGAAATCCGCCCTACCGCCAGCCGTAGTTGAAGCTGATCGAGATGCGCTCGCTCCGGGCGGCGTTGGCCGGGACCTCGTGGCGCAGCCAGCTCTCCCACATCACCACCGCGCCCGGCTCTGGCGTCAGGTAGACGAAGCTCCGCTGGGCCTCGGGCGCGTCGGCGCGCCGGGGCGGGGCGGCCATCATCAGCGGCAGCCGCGGATCCTCCAGCTTCAGCGCCGAGGCGCCGCGCGGGGTGCGCACATAGACCGTCCCGGAGATCACGCTGTGCGGATGGATGTGGCCGGAGTGCGCGGCGCCCGGCTTCAGGACGTTGACCCACAGGCCGTCGAGCTTCAGCCGCCCCGCGCCCAGGTCGAACGCCAGGGCCTGCGCGAACAGCTTGGCGTGGCCGTCCAGCCGGCGCTTCAGCTCGGCGAACACACTGGCCCGCTGCGGCAGGTCGTTCAGCGACGCATAGGAGGTGTAGCCACCGTAGCCGTGCGCCTTCGACCAGGCGCGGCCGGCCTGGTCCTCGGCCGCCAGCATCCGGCAGGCCGCCTCTAATTCGGCGTTGAAATTTTCGAAACCCGGCCCCGTGCTAAGCGTCGCTTCATAGATCGGGGTCGTGAATAGGGGACGCAGCGCCATGTCAGCGGCGCTATCCGTCCCACGAAGGATTGTCAAAGTCGTGGGCTGTCTGGCGCTTGCGGCCAAGGTCCACTAGAGCATTGTTTCAACGAAAGCTCCGCCCGTCGTGTGGCGTGAGGATTGGGGGGATTTCACCATGAAGAGGATTGCGGCCACGCTCATTCTTGCGGGCCTCGTGATCGGCGGCCAGGCGCAGGCGGCGCCGGCCAAGGCCAGGCCTGCGGGCGGCCATGCCACCCAGGCCGCGGTCGCCTACCGCGCGCCGCGCGGGCCGGACCGCGTGCATCCCGATCTGAACGGCGTCTGGCAGGTGATGAACACCGCCGGCTGGAACATCGAGCCGCATGCGGCCAGCGCCGCGCTGCAGATGCGCCCCGGCCCCTACGGACCGGTGCCGGCCAAGGACGTCCTGGCGCTGGGCGCCGTGGGCGCCGTCCCCGCCGGTCTGGGCATCGTCGAGGGCGGCGAGATCCCCTACACCGCCGAGGCCAGGAAGCAGCGCGACGCCAACAAGGCCGACTGGATCCACAAGGATCCGGAGATCAAGTGCTACCTGCCGGGCGTGCCGCGCGCCAACTACATGACGCATCCCTTCCAGATCTTCCAATCCGAGAAGCAGATGCTGTTCGCCTATGAATATGCGGGCGCGGTGCGCAACGTCATGTTCGTCGATCCGGGCCCGGCGCCCGTCGACTCCTGGATGGGCCAGTCGGTGGCCCATTGGGAGGGCGACAGCCTGGTGGTGGTGGTCACCGGCCAGAACGATTCGACCTGGTTCGACCGGGCCGGCAACTTCCACTCCGCCGACATGAAGGTCGTGGAGCGCTACACCCCCACCGGTCCGAACGTCGTGCGCTACCAGGCGGAGATCACCGATCCGGCCACCTTCACGCGGCCGTGGAAGGTCAGCATGAACCTCTACCGCCACGTGGGCGACGACGCCCGCCTCGGCCAGTTCAAGTGCGTGGAGTTCGTGGAAGAGCTCATGTACGGCCGGCTCCGCAAGGAGCCCCTGAAGTGATCGGCCGCATGTACGCGAGCATGTCGCTCATGTACGCTTGTGGCCGTCATGCGGGCAATTACGCCCGCCCGGGCGTCTCAACGGACGCCGGTGTGGAAGTGAACAAGACGTCAGCATCCGGCGCTGGAGGCGCATAATGAATTCTCGTCGTATTACCGTTCCCACTCTCATCGGCGCCGGCCTCCTGGCCGCAGCCGCGCTCGGCGTCGGCTCGGCCGCGGCTCACCACGCCTTCTCCGCCGAGTTCGACGGTAAGGCCCCCGTGCTGCTGCGCGGCAAGGTGACCAAGGTCGAGTGGATCAATCCGCACGCCTGGGTGCACCTGAACGCCGCCGGCCCCGACGGCGCGGTGCGCGAGTGGATGGTGGAGGGCGGCACGCCCAACACCCTGCTGCGCGCCGGCATCGACCGCGGCACGCTCAAGGTCGGCACTGAGATCATCGTCCGCGGCTACCAGTCCAAGGACCGCTCCTGCGAGCCGATCTGCAAGGCGAACGGCCGCGACGTGACCTTCCCGGACGGCCGCAAGGTGTTCATGGGCTCCTCCGGGACCGGCGCGCCGAAGGACGGCTCCGACCCCACCGACGCCAAGTAGGATATCTGCCGCAAGGCTGAGAAAGGGGAGCCCCAGCGGCTCCCCTTTTTTCGTTGGGGCTCAGGCTTCCGACCGGCCGAAGGTTCGCCATGCCAGGCCGACGCCAGCCAGCGAGACCAGCGCCAGGCCGGCCCCGGCCATGAAGGTGGCCGGCGGGCCGAGGCGGTCCCACAGGGCGCCGGCGATCAGGCTGGCGGCCAGGGTGGCCAGGCCGATCATCAGGTTCAACGCCCCGAAGCCGGTGCCCCTGAGGTCGGCCGGCGCGGTGTCGGCGACCAGGGCCCCCAGCAGCCCCTGGGTGAAGCCCATGTGCAGCCCCCAGAGCACCAGGCCCGCGGCGACGCCGGCCAGCGACGGGGCCGCGGCCAGCACGAGGTCCGAGGCGATCAGCAGCCCGATCCCGGCCAGGAACACGCCTCGCCGGCCGACCCGGTCGGAGAGCGCCCCGGCCGGATAGGCCGACAGCGCATAGACCAGGTTCATCACCACCAGCACCGCCGGCGCATAGGCTTCGCCCAGGCCCAGCGAGCGGGCCCTGAGGATCAGGAAGGCCTCGCTGAACCGCGCCAGGGTGAACACCGCCGCCAGGCCGGCCACCAGCCAGAACCGCGGGCCGAGCCGCCGCAGCTCCGACAGCGCCAGTGGAAACCGCACCTTCGCCGGCCGCGGCGGCGCCGGCGGCTCGCGGACCGCCAGCACCAGCAGCGCGACGCACAGCACGGCCGGCAGCACCGCCCACCAGAACACCAGCCGGAAGTTGTCGTGGCTGACGACCATCAGCAGGATCGCGATGGCGGGACCCAGAAAGGCCCCCACCGTGTCCAGCGCCTGGCGCAGGCCGAAGCTCGCGCCGCGCAGGTGCTGCGGGGCGATGTCGGCGATCAGCGCGTCGCGCGGCGCCCCGCGGATCCCCTTGCCGATCCGGTCGATGAACCGCGCCGCCACCAGCCAGCCCACGGAATTGGCCAGCGGGAAGATCGGCCGGGTGAGCGCCGCCAGCCCGTAGCCCAGGCCGGCCAGCAGCTTGCGCTTGCCCAGCCAGTCGGAGATCGCCCCCGAGAAGATGCGGGTGATCAGCGCCGTGGATTCCGCCACGCCCTCGATGGCGCCCACCGCCAGGGCCGAGGCGCCCAGCACGCTCACCAGATAGACCGGCAGCAGGCCGTGGATCATCTCCGAGGAGACATCCATCAGGAGCGAGACGAACCCCAGGGTCCAGACGCCGGCCGGGATCTGGCCCAGGACCCGCTCGGGCTTGGCGGCGGCCTCGGCCATGGCGATCCTGCAACCTCGACGCTGGGGCGATGATCGTCTATCCGAGCGCCACGGGAGGTCCAGCCCTTGTTGACCTATCTATGGATCGCGCTCGGCAGCGCCCTGGGCGGCGTCGCGCGCTACGCCCTGTCGATGCGGGTCGCCGAGACGCTCGGCGGGACCTTTCCGTGGGGCGTCCTGCTGGTCAATGTCAGCGGCTCGTTCGCCATCGGCCTGTTCGCCACGATCGCCCCAGCGGACGGGCGTTGGGCCCTGTCGCCGGACGCCCGGCTGTTCGTCACGGTCGGCCTGTGCGGCGGCTACACCACCTTCTCGAGCTTCAGCCTGCAGACCCTGGACCTGATCCGCACCGGCCACGCGCCCGCCGCCCTGGGCAATGTCGCCGGCTCGGTCGGGCTCTGCCTGCTCGCCGTCTGGGCCGGCGCGGCGGCCGGCACCCTGATCAACCCGGCCCGCGCCGGCCTCTAGGCTGTCGCTTTCCCGCGCGCGCTCAGGTAAGACGGGCGAAGGCGAGACCACTCCGCCGCACATTGATTTCAATAGAGAAATAGAGGGGGCGTTCCTTGGTACGTGAAGTCTTGGTCTGGTTGCAGACCGGGCTCGGAAAGGGGACCGGCGACACCGCCCAGTCCTGGAGCGAGGCCTTGTTGGGCTCGCTCAACTTCTGGGGCCTGCTGGAGGGCACGCACCTCATCTCGCTGATGCTGTTCGCGGGCACCATCTTCGTGGTCGACCTGCGGCTGCTGGGCGTCACCTTCCGCCGCACGCCGGTCTCGGTGGTCAGCGACCGCGTGCTGCCGCTGACCGTCGCCGGCTTCGCGCTGGTGGTCGCCACAGGCCTGGCGCTGTTCTTCGCCAAGCCATTGTTTTATTATCACAATGTCTGGTTCCGGGCGAAGCTGGTCTTCCTGGTCCTGGCGATGCTCAACATCGCGGTGTTCCACATGCGCGTGCAGCGCAACCAGTCAGACTGGGACAAGGCCGAGACGCCGCCGTCCGCGGCGCGGATCTCGGCGGCGCTGTCGCTGGCCTCCTGGATCCTGGTGATCGCCATGGGCCGCTTCATTCCCTACGACTGGTTCGAGTGCGGCAAGCCGATCCCGCACCTCGCCAATGTGCTGCAGGACTGCAAGGCCTCCGAGAAGGGCGCCATCGACAAGGGCGACCTGTCCAGGCTCAAGGGGCCGGCGAAATGAAGCTCACCTTCGAACTCCTGTTCCCGGCGCTGAGGCCCTGGGTCGTCAACCTGGTCAACGTCTGGCCGGCCACCATCGTCAAGCCGCAGTTCGCCGTCTGGGAGGTGACCCACATCCTGTCGCTGATCCTGCTCGGCGGGGCGGCGATCCTGATGAACCTGCGCCTGATCGGCGCCGGCCTGACCGACGAGCCGCCGTCGGAGGTCTACCGCAACCTGCGACGATGGCAGGACGCCGGCGTCATCGGCATCGTGGTCTCCGGCATCCTGATCGGCATGGCCAACGCCGAGCGGCTCTACGATTCCACCGCCTTCGTGGTGAAGATGATCGCCCTCGTGTCGGGCGTCATCCTGACCTACGGCGCCAGCCGTCCGACCGCCCGCGCCGACGGCGCGGTGAGCGGCTCGGCCAAGCTCTGGTTCGCCCTCGGCGCCGGCCTGTGGATCGTCGGCCTGGTGATCTTCGCCACCGGGGCCCTGGTCAATGTGGGGCTCTTCCATGTGCTCAGCGCCGCGGCGCTGATCGTGCTGATCGCCACCCCCGGGCGGCTGCGGTGGATCTACCTCGGCGGCCTGATCCTGCTGATCGCCATCCAGCAGTTCATCACCCACGGGATGATCCAGGCCGATGACATCGCCAGGCTCGATCCGGTGAACAAGGCCTTCGCCTGGATCTTCGCCGCCTGGATCTTCGGCTGCGCGTTGCTTCAGATCTTCA
>JAQGIX010000230.1 GCA_028290925.1 Phenylobacterium sp.
GGGCGTATTGAGGATCTCGGCGGCCGCGCCCGCGAGGGCGACCAGGCCCGCCGCGGTCCCGGTCTTCATGAGCGTCGGCGTCCTGGCCACGTAGCCGCGCCGCTTGAGCTCGTTGCGGAGGTCGGCGAGGCTGTCGGTCTCGGCGAGCCGGAAGGCCGGCGGCAGGCGCGCGGCCTGGTAGACCTGCTCGATGTCGGCGACGGCGTCCGGATCGGCGGCGTGGGCCAGGGGCACGGCGCTCTTGGCGCGGCCGATGGGGCCGTCGTCGAGGGGGACCAGCCAGCCTGCGATCTCGACCACCCGCTGCGGCGCCACGGCGGCGACGATGGAGCGCTCCAGGCTTTCGATGTCGGCGGGTGGGATCACCCCTTGTCCCGAAGCAATCTGGCCTTGTCGCGGGCCCAGTCGCGGTTGGCCGTCGTCTCGCGCTTGTCGTGCATCTTCTTGCCCTTGGCCAGGGACACCTCGAGCTTGGCGATGCCGCGGTCGTTCCAATAGAGCTTGGTGGGGATGATCGTGCGGCCGTCGCGCTGCACGGCGCCGATCAGCTTGTCGATCTCCTTGCGCTTGAGGAGCAGCTTCCGGTGGCGGCGAGGCTCGTGGTTCCAGTGCGGGCCGGCCTGCTGGTAGGGCGGGATGTCGGCGTTGATCAGCATGATGTCGCGCCCCTGCACCGCCGCGTAGCTCTCGGCGATGTTGGCCCGGCCGTTGCGCAGGGACTTCACCTCCGAGCCGGTGAGCATCAGGCCCGCCTCGAAGGTATCCTCCAAAAAGTAATCGAACCGCGCGCGGCGGTTCTCGGCGATCAGCTTGCCGGTCATGTCAGATCAGCCCCGCGTCCCGCATGGCGGCCAGGACCTCGGTGCGGGCGGCCTCCGAGCAGGGCACGATCGGCAGCCGCGCTTCCTCCGCGCAGAGGCCGAGGTGGGCGAGCGCGAACTTGGTGGGCGACGGCGAGGCGTCGGTGAACAGCGCCCGGTGCAGCCGCACCAGCCGGTCCTGGCCGTAGAGCGCGCCCTTCCACTGGCCGCCGAGCGCGTCGTTGTAGAAGGCCGCGCAGTGCTCGGGAGCGACATTGGCGGTCACCGAGATGCAGCCGTGGCCGCCGTGCGCCATGTAGCCCAGCGCCGAGGGATCGTCGCCCGACAGCATCACCCAGTCCTCGCCGCACGTCAGCCGCTGGAAGCTGGCGCGGGCCATGTCGCCGGTGGCGTCCTTGATCCCGACCATGTTGGGCAGCTTGGACAGCCGGGCGAGCGTGTCGTTGGAGATGTCGACGCTGGTCCGCGAGGGGACGTTGTAGATGATCACCGGCAGCTGCACGGCGTCGTTGATCGCCTGGTAGTGGGCGTAGAGCCCCTCCTGGCTCGGGCGATTGTAGTAGGGCGTCACCACCAGGGCGGCGTCGGCGCCCACCTGCTTGGCGTGGCGGACCAGCTCGATCGCCTCGTCGGTGGCGTTGGAGCCGGCCCCGGCGATCACGGGCACGCGGCCGGCGGCCGTCTTGACGCACAGCTCGACCACCCGGCGGTGCTCGTCATGGCTCAGGGTGGCGCTCTCGCCGGTGGTGCCGACCGGCACCAGGCCGTGCACGCCGCCCGCGATCTGGCGCTCGACCAGGCGCACGAAGGCGTCGTCGTCGACCTCGCCGTCGCGGAAGGGTGTCACCAGCGCCGGAAGGACGCCGCGGAACAAAGGCTCGGTCATTTTACGCAAATTGCCGTGAAGGGGCCGCTTGTTAAGCGAAATTCAGAATTGGCGCGACAATATGAGGGAGTGGGCCAAGCCCGCAATGTTCGTATCACTACCCCCGAGGGTGGGGGCTTTCGTCCGTTGGGGATCGCAGTTGAACGCCAAGGCCCGTAAGATTCTGCTGATCGCGGGAAGCGTCCTGGTGGCGAGCGCCGCAGCGCGCGCCCAGCCGGTCGATCCCATCGGCGACCTGCTGCAGGGCGCGCCGCCCGAGGCGCCCGTCGAGGCGGCCGCGGTGATCCACTCCGGCTCCGGCACGCTGAGCGCCGCCGACGCGGTCTTGATTCGCCGGGCGATCGACGCAGCCCGGCACGGCGACGTGAACGGGGCCCGCGCGGCGCGCGACGGCCTGACCGATTCCCTGGCCCGCAAGGTCGCCAGCTGGGTGCTGGCTGATTCGGACGGCGATTCGATCGGCTTCTTCGAACTCGACCAGACACGGCGCCAGCTCGCCGACTGGCCGCACGCCCAGCGCTGGCGGGCGCCGGCCGAGCGGATGATCGAGACCTCCGGCAAGTCGCCGGCGGAGATCGTCGCCTGGTTCGCGCAGAACGATCCCAACACCGCCCAAGGCGCCATGGCCCTGGCATCCGCCTACAAGATGCTCGGCCGCCAGCCGGACGCCCAGGCGCTGATCCACCGCTGGTGGCGCGACAAGAGCTTCGACGCCGATGCGCAACGCACCATGCTGTCGCGGTTCTCCGACCTGCTGACCCCCGACGACCACGTCCGCCGGGTGGACGTGCTGCTCTACAATCCGCAGAGCCAGGCGGCGCGGGACCTGTTGCCGCTGCTGCCGGCCGACCAGCAGGCCGCCGCCCTGGCGCGGATCGCGTTGCGCACCAACGCCTCGAACGCCAACGAGCTGGCCGCCGCCCTGCCCGCGACGCTGGCCAACAGCCCCGGCGTGGTCTTCGAGCGCGCCGCCTACCTGCGCCGCCACAACCTCGACAACCTGGCGCTGGCCCTGGTGAAGGACTTCCCGCGCCAGGTCACCACCTCCGAGCAGGCCAAGGTGATCTGGGAAGAGCGGCGCCAGCTGATCCTCGACGCCCTGAAGGCCGGCGACGCCAGGGCCGCCTACGCGGCGGCGGATTCCGGCATCGGGGTCGGCACGGAGGCCGCCGACGCCGAGTTCTACGCCGGCTGGATCGCGCTCACCCGGCTGAAGGAGCCGGAGACCGCGGCCAAGCATTTCGCGACCATCGACCGGATCGGCGTCTCGCCGATCACCCGGGCGCGGGCGCTCTATTGGGAAGGCCGCGCCGCGGAGGCGCGCCACGACCAGGCGGCGGCCGACGGCTTCTACGAGGCCGCGGCGGTGCACAACACCTGCTTCTACGGCCAGCTGGCCGGCGAGAAGCTGGGCCGCAAGCTGATCCTGGCCTCGGATCCGGCGATCACCCCGGCCGACCGGGCGCGGTTCGAAGCCCGCGAGGCGGTGCAGGCGACGCGGCTGCTCTACGACCTGGGCTACCGCGACCTCTACAGGACGTTCGTGCTCAACCTAGACGACCTGCTGCCGGCCAGCGCGGAACAGGCGCTGCTGGTCGACCTGGCGCGCGGCAACGGCGACCAGGACCTGTCCATGAAGGCGGCGCGGGGGGCGGCCCAGCACGGCTTCATCCTGCCGCAGCGGGCCTATCCGTACCTCACGCCGCCGGACGCGCCCGGCGGGGCGGAGGCGGCGCTGGTGCTGGCCATCACCCGCCAGGAGAGCGACTTCGACCCCCACGTCCGCTCCGGGGTCGGCGCGCGCGGCATGATGCAGCTGATGCCCTCCACCGCGGCGATCATCGCCAAGCGCCTGGGGGTCAGCTACTCCTCCGGCCGGCTTGACGAGCCGGAGTACAACATGCGGCTGGGCTCGAACTACCTGGGCCAGCTGGTGGACCGGTTCTCCGGCTCCTACGTCATGGCGGTGGCCGGCTACAACGCCGGGCCCGGACGCCCGGCCCAGTGGTCCAGCTACTGCGGCGACCCGCGCGGCGGCTCGACCGATCCGGTGGACTTCATCGAGTGCATCCCGTTCTCCGAGACCCGCAACTATGTGATGCGGGTGCTGGAGGCGACGCAGGTCTACCGCGCCAAGATCAACGGCGGCTCGGCCCCGATCACCCTGACCACCGACCTGCGCCGCGGGTCCTACAACTACGCCGCCCAGGCCGCGCCGGCGGTGGTGACGAACTGACTCCCTCTCCCCTCGGGGAAAAGGCCCGGCCGAGGGTCAGTCGACGACGTGGCCGTTGATCAAGCCGTCGAGGGTGATGCGGATCAGCTCCTCGCGGTCGGCCCAGCCGAAGTTGGGCCGCGCGGCCAGCAGGGCCACCACGCCGTGGCAGCACATCCACAGGGCCTGGGCGGCGGCGTCGGCGCTGCCGTTGCGCAGCCGGCCCACCGCGGCGATCTCGCGCACCACGCCGGCGAAGATGTCGTAGCACTGGGCCGAGAGGTCGGCCGCGGCGTCCGGGGCCCAGGTGGCGGTGGCCGGGCGCGGCACGGAATAGACCAGCTGGTAGGCGTTGGGATGAGCGATGGCCCAGCGCATATAGGCCTCCAGCATCATCTTCACCCGGACCACGGGGTCGATGGGCTTGGCGGCGAGGTCGCGGTTGCGCTCCAGCAGCACCTCGATGGTGCGCTCGCAGATCTCCAGCAGGATCGCGCTCTTGTCGGGGAAGTGCATGTAGAGGGCGGTGGAGGAGACCCCCACCTCGTCGGCGATCTTGCGGATCGTGGCGCCGTCATAGCCGTCGACGACGAAGATGCGCTCCGCCGCCTCCAGGATCTCCGCGCGCCTCAGATAACCGTCACCCTTCGCCTTGCGTGAGGATCGACGGGTCGTGGTTCCAGCAGCCGTCACTTGATCTATCCAATCCACCCAGCCCCCGGTCAGCGGACCCCAATTCTGAGGGTGTGACAAGCCCGTAACGCAAGCGCCTCACATGGGGCGGGCGCACTGGACGAAGCGCCAGGCGAACGCGTATGGCGCTCCCATGACGAGCTCCGGTCCAAATGTCGCAGACGCGCCCCTGGTGATGCGCACCCGGGGCTGGGGCGACTACGCCCTGCTGGATAGCGGCCATGGCCGCAAGCTGGAGCGCTACGGCCTCTACACCGTGGTGCGGCCCGAGCCGCAGTGCCTGTGGGCGCCGCGGCTGGACGCGGCGGTCTGGGAGGCGGCCGATGCGGTCTTCGAACCCTCCGACGAGGACGAGGCCGGACGTTGGCGGTTCAAGGGCCGCACGCGCGAAAGCTGGCCGCTGGCCTGGGGCGGGGTGAGGTTCCACGGCCGGTTCACCAATTTCCGGCACCTGGCCTTCTTCCCGGAGCAGGCGGCGAACTGGGAATGGCTGGGCGCGCAGGTGCGCGCCGCGGTCGGCCAACCCAAGGCCGAACAACCCCGCGTGCTGAACCTGTTCGGCTATACGGGCGTGGCCAGCCTGGTGATGGCGCAGGCCGGGGCGGCGGTGACCCACGTGGACGCCTCGAAGAAGGCGGTGGCCTGGGCCCGCGAGAACGCCGAGCTGGCGGGCCTGGCCGAGAAGCCAATCCGCTGGATCACCGAGGATGCGCGCAAGTACGTGCAGCGCGAGGTGCGGCGCGGCTCCAAGTACGAGGGGATCATCCTCGATCCGCCGAAATATGGCCGAGGACCGGGCGGCGAGGTGTGGCGGCTGTTCGACGACTTGCCTGAACTTGCGCGGCTATGTGGTGAACTTCTTTCGGAAAACGCCGCCTTCCTGGTGCTGAACGCCTATGCCGAGCGGATCTCCGGGGCCGCGCTCTCCGGCCTGCTGGCCGACATCCTGAAGGACCGCGGCGGACGCATCGAGTGGGGCGAGCTGGCGCTGACCGAAGACGCCGGCGACCGGCAGATCGGCATGAGCTTCTTTGCGCGGTGGACGCCATGAGCCCGAAGATCACCTCGCTGGCCAATCCGACGGTGAAGGCGGTGCGGGCCCTGCATCTGCGCAAGGCGCGCGACGCGACCGGCCTGTTCGTGGCCGAAGGGTTGAAGACGGTCACCGAGGGGGTCGAGCTGGGGCAGAGCCCGCAGATCCTGCTCTACGGGGCGGAGGCCGCCGGCCATCCGCTGCTCAAGAAGGCGCTGGCGGCGACGGCGGACGCCGGCGGCGAGGCGATCGAGGTCACCGAGGCGATCCTCGCCAAGGTCTCGCGGCGGGACAATCCGCAGGCGGTGGTGGGCGTGTTCAGGCAGGTGTTCCGGCCATTGGACGCGATCGAGCCGCAGGCGGCCGGCGCGTGGGTGGCGCTGCACCGGGTGCGCGATCCGGGCAACCTCGGGACCATCGTGCGCACCGCCGACGCGGCCGGCTGCGGCGGGGTGATCCTGGTCGGCGAATGCTGCGATCCCTATTCGGTGGAGGCGGTGCGGGCGACCATGGGGTCGATCTTCGCCGTGCCGCTGACGCAGGCGTCGGAGGCCGAGTTCGCGGCCTGGCGGGCGCGCTGGCCCGGCTCGGTGGTTGGCGCGTTGCTGAGCGCCACGGTGGACTACCGCGCCGCGGCCTACCAAGCGCCGTCGCTGCTCTTGATGGGCAACGAGCAACAGGGCCTGCCGCCGGAGATGGCGCGGCTCTGCGACGTCAACGTGAAGATCCCCATGCGCGGCCGCGCCGACAGCCTGAATCTCGCCGTGGCGACGGGCGTGATGATCTACGCCGCGACGGGCTGATCGCTGAATCACACGCCCTAAGGTGATCCATCCGGGCCAAGAGCTGACCGCCCTCTACTGGCCCCGCGGCTTGGCCCGCGTGGTGGCTTGCGCGGCCGCGGGGTCTTCCGGCCACAGGTGCTTGGGATAGCGGCCCCGCATGTCGCTGCGGACGTCCTTCCACGAGCCCTTCCAGAAGCCCGGCAGGTCCTTGGTGGTCTGGATCGGCCGATGGGCCGGCGAGAGCAGCGCGAGCGTCAGGGGCGCGCCGCCGACGCGCGGATGCTCGTCCAGGCCATAGACCTCCTGCACGCGGACCGCGACGCGCGGTCCGCCCTCGGCGGCATAGTCGATGGCGAAGCTGTTGCCGGTGGGCGCGGTCCAGCGGGCGGGCGCCTCGGCGTCGAAACGGCGCTGCAGGTCCCAGGGGATCAGGCCGCGGAGGGCGGCGTCCAGGCTGTCGGGCTTGAGGGATGAGAGCGAGCGGACGCCGGAGAGCAGCGGCGCCAGCCATTCGTCGAGGCGGGCGACCAGGGCCGCGTCGGAGAGATCAGGCCAGGCGCGATCGGATTGGCGCAGAAAAGCGGCGCGCGCCCTCAGGCTCTGCGCCGCAGGGCCGAACGGCACGGCGCCCAGGCCCTCGGCGCGAACCCGGTCGGCCAGCGCCCGGGCGATCAGCGCCGGGTCGGGATTGTCCACGAGGGTCTCGCGCACCGTGAGGCGGCCGAGGCGCAGGATGCGCTTGGCGCGCAGCTTGCCGCCGCCGCTCTCCTCCAGCCGGTCCTCCTCCTGGAGCTGGCCCGCGAAGGCCTCGAGGATCTCCGCCTCGTCGAGTGGCGCGGCCAGCAGGATGCGGTCGCGGCGCTCCCCGCCGCCCAGTTCGCCCACCGCCAGCCAGGTCTCGCGGGCCAGCGCATCGGTGGGCTCGACGAAGGCCCCGCGCCCGGAGACCAGCTGGAACTCGCCCTGCGGGCCGCGCTGGCGGGCGATGCGCTCCGGATAGGCGAAGGCCAGCAGCAGGCCGTCGGAGACGGATTCGCCCCTGCCGGGCCTGCCGGAGAGGGAAGCCCAGCGGTCGGCCAGGGCCCTGGCGTCGCGGGCGCGGGGGCCGCGGTCGCGCTCGAAGGCCTCCAGGCGGTGGCGCAGATCGGCGTCGCGGCCGCCCAGGCCCCGTTCGGTCAACAGGGCGGCGATGCGGGCGGCGCGCGGCCCCTGCCCGCTGCCCGCGGCCTTGAGCACCATGTGGGCGAGCCGCGGGGCCAGGGGCACCTCGGCCAGCGCCCGGCCATGGGGCGTGAGCACG
Source organism: Phenylobacterium sp. (assembly GCA_028290925.1). GTDB lineage: Bacteria > Pseudomonadota > Alphaproteobacteria > Caulobacterales > Caulobacteraceae > Phenylobacterium. Next base: position 7,734 of record JAQGIX010000230.1, read on the forward strand.
CCGTCGGGCGTCAGGGCCTCCAGGCGGACCAGCAGGCTGCGGGCCTCGGCGTAGGCGGCGGCCGGCGGCGGGTCGAGGAAGGCGAGGTGGGCGGGGTCCCTGGCGCCCCAGCGGGCCAGGTCGAGCGCCAGGCCGGAGAGGTCGGCCTCGAGGATCTCGGGATCGGCGTAGGCCGGCAGGGCGCGGGTCTCCGGCTCGTCCCACAGGCGGTAGCAGACGCCGGGCTCGGTGCGCCCGGCTCGGCCGCGGCGCTGGTCGGCGGCGGCGCGGGAGACGCGGACGGTGGCGAGCCGCGTCAGGCCGCTCGCGGGGTCGTAGCGGGGCACCCGGGCGACGCCGCCGTCGATCACCACGCGGACGCCCTCGATGGTCAGGCTGGTCTCGGCGATGGAGGTGGCCAGCACCACCTTGCGGCGCCCGGCGGGCGCGGGGCCGATGGCGCGGTCCTGGGCGGCGGGGTCGAGGGCGCCGTAGAGCGGCGCGATCTCGATCTCCGGACGGGCGCGCAGCCGCTCCGCCAGCCGTTCGGCGGTGCGCAGGATCTCGCCCTGGCCGGGCAGGAAGACCAGGATGGAGCCGGTCTCTGCGGCCAGCGCGCGCTCGACGGCGCGGACCGCCTGGTCCTCGAGCCGGAGGCGGTCGTCGCGGCCGAGGTAGAGGGTCTCGACCGGGAAGCTGCGGCCATGGCTCTCGATGACCGGGGCGTCGTCCAGCAGGCGGGCGACGGCCGCGCCGTCGAGGGTGGCGGACATGACCAGCAGGCGCAGGTCCTCGCGCAGCAGCGCTTGCGCGTCGCGGGCGAGCGCCAGGCCGAGGTCGGCGTCGAGGCTGCGCTCGTGGAACTCGTCGAAGATCACGCAGGCGACGCCGGCCAGCGCCGGATCGGCCAGGATCATGCGGGTGAAGACGCCCTCGGTGACCACCTCGATGCGGGTGGCGGCGGAGATGCGGCTCTGCATCCGCACGCGGTAGCCGACGGTCTCGCCGACCGTCTGGCCCAGGGTCTTGGCCATCCGCTCGGCGGAGGCGCGGGCGGCCAGGCGGCGAGGCTCGAGGACGATGATCTTGCCGTCGCCGCGCCAGGGCTCGCCGAGCAGCTGCAGCGGGACCACGGTGGTCTTGCCGGCGCCCGGCGGGGCGACCAGCACCGCGGCGTTGCGCGCGCCGAGCGCGGCCTTCAGCGCCGGCAGGGCCTCGTGGATGGGCAGCATGGACGGATATCTACCCTCCCCAGCGAAGCTGGCGGAGGGGGGACCGTCCGCCGACGCCCGCGCAAGCGGGTGGAAGAGCGGATGGTGGGAGGGGCAGGCCGGCGCAGTGCGCTTGGCTCGCCCCCTCCACCACTCGCTCTGCGGCGAGTGGTCCCCCTCCCGCCATCGCTGCCGCGATGGGGGAGGTAGCTCACCCGCCCTTTTTCGGAAGGTCCGCGAAGGGTTCGGGCTCGCCGCCCTTGACGATGATCCCGCGCCCGAGCGCCGACATGCGGATGCCGTAGAGGAAGTAGATCACGATGCCGACCGCCAGGTAGATCAGGAAGAAGTTGCGGGTGGCGGGGGTCGACATCAGGCTCATCAGCAGCACCAGGCACATCACTGCGCCGAGGATCGGCACCGCCGGGAACAGCGGCGTGCGGAACGGCCGCACCAGATTGGGCTCGCTGATCCGCAGGTAGATCACCGTGATGCAGACCAGGGCGAAGGCGGCGAGCGAGCCGACGTTCGACAGGTCCGACAGGGCGTCCAGCGACAGGAAGCCCGCCGCGCCCATGGCCGCGACGCCCACGATGATGGTGTTGATCCAGGGGGTGCGGAAGGTCTTGTGCACGGTGGCGAGCGAGCGCGGCAGCAGGCCGTCGCGGCTCATGGTGTAGAAGATCCGCGTCTGGCCGTAGAGCAGCACCAGCATGACGCTGGACAGCCCGGCGATGGCGCCGATCTTCACCAGGAAGGCGAACCACTTCAGGCCCATCATGTCGGCGGCCAGCGCGATCGGGGCCGGCACGTCGAGCAGGTTGTAAGGCACGATGCCCACCAGCACCGCCGAGGTGGCGATGTAGAGCGCGGTGCAGATGACCAGGGCGCCGAGGATGCCGACCGGCATGTCCTTGCCCGGGTTGCGGCTTTCGGCCCCGGCGGTGGAGACCGCCTCGAAGCCGAGATAGGCGAAGAAGATCACCGCCGCGCCGTGGATCACGCCGCCGACGCCGTACTTGTGCGACGTGTCGCCGGTGATCACCGACAGCAGCGCCCGGCCGATCTGATGCCAGATGTCCATGGGCGTGCCCAACGGCCGGGCGGGGATCTCGGCCGGCACCAGGGGCGACCACTGCGCCGGGTGCACATAGCGCGACCCGATGACGATGAAGGCGACGACCACCGTCAGCTTGATGGCCACGATGATGTTGTTGACCGTGGCGCTTTCCGAGACCCCGCGGACCAGCAGCAGGGTGACCAGGCCGATGATCACGATCGAAGGCAGGTTCACGGCGCCCGTGGCGATCACGTGGCCCATGGCGTCCTTGACGGCGACCCCCGGCGCCGCGGTCAGTTCCGGCGGAATGGCCCAGCCGATGTCGCGCATGAGGCTGACGAAGTAGCCGGACCAGCCGACGCTGACCGTCGAGGCGGCGAGGCCGTATTCCAGCAGCAGCAGCAGGCCCATCACCCAGGCCGCGCCCTCGCCCATGGAGGCGTAGGTGTAGGAATAGGCGGAGCCGGAGACCGGCAGGGCCGAGGCGAGCTCGGCGTAGCACAGCGCCACGAAGGCGCAGAGCAGGCCGGTGATCACGAAGGAGACCATGATGCCCGGACCGGCGAACTGGGCGGCCGCACGGCCGGTCAGCACGAAGATGCCGGTGCCGATGATGCAGCCGATGCCCAGGAGCACCAGATTGAGGGCCCCCAGCGAGCGCTTCAGCTCGCCGTGTTCATGCTCGGCCTGAATCTGGCCGACCGATTTGCGCAGGAAGATGCGCCCGATGCCTTCAGCGTTCGCCATACGGCTTGATCCTCGTTTCCCCGACTCTTCCCCCGGAAGAGCGCTTGGGCGGCACGCTAGCCGCGCGGCGTGGCCCCGGCAATCTCCGGCCGTGGAGGAGCGGTCCAGCCCCCTGGCTTTGTTGTGGTTTCCCCCGGGCCGCCTATTCTAAGAGCGACCCCCGCTTGCAAACGGAACGCCGCTTGTCCGCCTCGCCCAATCCTGAGATGCCGATCCACGCCGTCATCGCGCCGGTGACCCCGCTGCAGCAGAACTGCACGATCGTGTGGTGCGCCAAGACCTTGAAGGCCGCGGTGATCGATCCGGGCGGCGAGGTCCCCCGGCTGCTCGCCGCCATCGAGCAATATGGGCTCACCCTCGAGAAGATCTGGATCACCCACGGCCACCTGGACCACGCCGGCGGCACGGCGGCGCTGAAGGAAGCCACCGGCGTCCCCATCGAGGGCCCGCACCCGGACGACGCCTTCTGGATCGACCAGATCGAGGCCTCCGCCGCCAAGTGGGGCATGCCCGGCGCCCGGGGCTTCACGCCGGACCGCTGGCTGGCTGACGGCGACAGGGTCAGCCTCGGGGAGACCGAGTTCGAGGTCTACCACTGCCCGGGCCACACGCCGGGCCATGTGATCTTCTTCCACCGCGAGGCGCGCTTCGCCCAGGTCGGCGACGTGCTGTTCCAGGGCTCGATCGGCCGCACCGACTTCCCGCGCGGCAACCACGGCCAGCTGATCGAGGCGATCACCACGAGGCTCTGGCCGCTGGGCGACGACGTGCGCTTCGTACCGGGCCACGGGCCGATGTCGAGCTTCGGCCAGGAGCGCAAGACCAATCCCTTCGTGGCTGACGAGATCATCGCCGAGATGCGCGAGAACGGCTCGGGTCCCGGGTGATTTCAAACGAGAAATCCGGATGTTACGCTCAAGTCCGAGCATGGGCCGCATGGAGCTATCGACCGACATGACCACCTCGGGCGCACGCATCCTGATGGTGGACGACGACCCCGGCATCCGCGACGTGGTCTCCGACTTCCTCGGCAAGCACGGCTACAAGGTCTCCACCGCCGCCGACGCGCGCGAGATGGAGCAGGCGCTGGAGCGCGGACCGGTCGACCTGATCGTGCTCGACATCATGCTGCCCGGCGAGGACGGCCTGGCGGTCTGCCGGCGGCTCGCCTCGGGCGACGGCGGGCCCCCGATCATCATGCTCTCGGCCATGGGCGAGGACACCGACCGCATCGTGGGCCTGGAGCTGGGCGCCGACGACTACCTGGCCAAGCCCTGCAATCCGCGCGAACTGTTGGCCCGCATCCGGGCGGTGCTGCGCCGCGCCGAGGCGCGCAGCGGCGGTCCGGGCGTCGGCGCCTCCTGCGAGTTCGCCGGCTGGGCGCTCGACCTGGTGCGCCGCGAGCTGCGCTCGCCGCAGGGCGTGGTGGTGAACCTGTCGTCCGGGGAGTTCTCGCTGCTTCGGGTGTTCGTGGAGCGGCCGCAGCGGGTGCTGACGCGCGACCAGCTGCTGGAGCTGGCCCGCGGGCCGGATTCCGAGGCCTTCGACCGGGCCATCGACGTGCAGATCAGCCGGTTGCGGCGCAAGCTCGACGACGGCGGCGGCCAGGACCTGATCCGCACCATCCGCAACGAAGGCTATATGTTCACCCCCAAGGTGCGGCGGGCATGAAGCGCCCCGCCCGCGGCCTGCCGACCGCCTCGCTGTTCGTCCAGCTGCTGACCCTCACCGGCCTGACCCTGGTGGCGGCCGAGGCGATCAGCCTGTTCCTGATCTTCAACCTGCCGCCGCCGACCCCCGACTTCTATCGGCTGAGCGAGATCCAGCAGGCCTTCCACGGCGCCAGCCAGACCTTCACCGAGCGGCGGCCGCTGGAGCTGCGGGTCGTGGACGCCCCCTCCGGCGTGCCCATGGACGGCCGCATCGCGCCGACCCTGCGCGCCGAGCTCGCCAAGGGCCTGGGCGTCCCGGCCGGGCGGGTGGTGATCGCCATCGACCGCAACCCCTTCTCCGACCGGCGGGTGCTGCGCACCCTGCGCGACCGGATGGCCCGCGAGGGGGTGCGCGAGGAGCACTTCCTGATAGCCCCCTTCGAGGTCGCGGTGCAGCGGCCGGACGGCCGCTACAACGAGGTGCGGCCGCAGCCGGCGTTCGGGCTCAGTCCCTGGCAGCAGCGGATCGCCCTGTGGTTCGTGCTTTCGGCGCTGGCCATGGCGCCGGTCTCCTACGTCTTCGCCCGCCGGCTGTCGGCGCCGATCCGGCTGTTCGCCGACGCCGCCGAGCGGCTGGGCCGCGACCCGCGCGCGCCGCCGCTGGCGCTGAAGGGCTCGGCCGAGATCGGCACCGCTGTGGGCGCCTTCAACGACATGCAGGAGCGCCTGCGCCGCTACGTCGAGGACCGCACGGCCATGGTCGGCGCGATCGCCCATGACCTGCGCACGCCGCTGACCCGCCTGCGGTTCCGCATCGAATCCCTGCCCGACGACCAGCGGGCCAAGATCTCCTCCGACATCGACCAGATGGAGGCGATGATCTCCGCGGCCCTGACCTTCGTCCGCGACGCCGGCCAGCCCGGCCAGCGCACGCCGCTGGAGCTGTCATCGCTGCTGGAGAGCCTCTGCGATGAAATGAGCGAGACGGGCGCCGCCACCGAGGTGGAGACCGGTGAGAAGGTGATCCTGGAGGGCGATCCCATGGCGCTCCGCCGGCTGTTCGCCAACCTGCTGGACAATGCGGTGAAATTCGGCGGCGGGGCCCGCGCCCGGGTGTTCCGCCGCGACGCCAATGCGATCGTCGAGATCGACGACGACGGGCCCGGCATCCCGGCCCAGGACGGTGAGCGGGTGTTCGAGCCGTTCTATCGCCGCGAGCCGTCGCGCAACCGGCAGACCGGCGGGGCCGGCCTGGGCCTGGCCATCGTCCGCTCCATCGCCCGCGGGCACGGCGGCGACGTGGCCCTGGTCAACCGCCTGGGCGGCGGCCTGACGGCGCGGGTGCAGCTGCCGCTCTAGCCCGCGGCGCCTCGCTGGGCGGGGCGATCACTCGGGCGTGACGAAAACTCGCCTGTCGCACAACGCAACCTTGGCTGCGTCTCGATGGTTAGCCTGACCGCAACCCCGCGAGACGCCATGCCCAGGACGGAAAGCCACCGCGACCAACCCCTTCCGTCCCAAGCCGGACGCGCCGACCTGCGCCCGGAGCCCTGCGACCGCCTGACGACCGGCCGCGGGGGCGGCGCCTCGCTCGACCCGTCCACGCCGATCAGGAGAGCATGACTGATGCCGACCATGGATACCGGAAAGCCGCGCGCCCGCCGAGGGTTCGCGGCCATGAACCCCGAACGTCGCCGCGAGATCGCCCGCAAGGGCGGGGCCAGTGTGCCGGGCGAAAAGCGCAGCTTCGCCAAGGACCGCGACCTCGCCGCTTCGGCTGGCCGCAAGGGCGGCGAAGCGTCCCGGGGCGGCGGCCGCTCGCGCAACCGCGAAGGCTGATCGCGCCATCGATAAGGCGGGAACCTGCCCCCGCCCGGGAGGCGGGCCAGCAAGATTCCGTTTGACGCGCAGCCGGACGCAAAAGCGGCGCCCACTTCTGCTGGCTGTCGCTCTAGGCCCTTAGCAGCACCATGGCGAAGGCGGGATGGGCGCTGGCCCATTCCCGCTCGAGCCGCCAACCGGCGCCCGTGGCCAGCCGTGCGAAGCCCTCGACGGTGAACTTGTAGGAGTTCTCCGTGTGCAGGGTCTCCCCGGTCCTGAAGTGGAAGCCACGCCCGGCGACGCGGACGTCCTGGTCGCGCAGGCTCACCAGATGCATCTCCATGCGGCGCTCGGCGTCGTTCCACACCGCCCGGTGCGCGAAGCTCTCGAGGTCGAAGTCGGCCGCGAGCTCGCGGTTCATCCGCGCCAGCAGGTTCTTGTTGAACGCCGCTGTGACCCCCAGGCGGTCGTCGTAGGCCGCCACCAGCTCGTCCTGCGCCTTCTCAAGGTCGATGCCCACCAGGAAGGCGGCGCCTTCGCCCAGCAGCCGGCGCGCGCCGATGAGGAAGGCGCTCGCCTCGGCCGGTGAGAAGTTGCCGATCGTCGAGCCCGGGAAGAAGCCCACGACGGGCCGTCCGGCCGTGGCGGCCGGCAGGGCCAGCGCGCGGGTGAAGTCCTCCAACAGCGGCGCCAGCGTCAGCCTGGGATAGTCGCGGGCCAGGGCGTCGGCCGCCGCGCCCAGCGCCTCGGCGCTGATGTCGATGGGCGCGTAGGCCGCGATCTGCGGTGCGGCGTCGAGCAGGACGCGGGTCTTCAGGCTGGCGCCGGAGCCGAATTCCACCAGGGCCGCGCCGTCTGGAATGAAGGCGGCGATCTCGGCGGCGTGGGCGCGCAGCAGGGCGAGCTCGGTGCGGGTCGGATAGTATTCCTCCAGCTCGGTGATCGCCTCGAACAGCCGCGAGCCCTCGGCGTCGTAGAAGTATTTCGGCGGCAGCTGCTTCTGCGGTTGGGCCAGGCCCGAGAGCACGTCGGCCTCGAAGCCCGCCTCGGCGGCCTCCGCCCGCGCGCCGCCGCCCGCCCCGTCGCGGGCCAGGCGCAGGCCGGAGAACATCCAGCGCTGGTGCGGGTAGAAGAAGTTGCGGTAGCTCGCCCGGACGTGACCGCCGGGGGTGACACAGGCGCCGCCGCGCAGCACGAACTGGCCGGCCATGAACTTGCCGTTGTATTCGCCGACCGCCCCGGCCGCGGGCTTGAAGCCCGGATAGGGCGCATAGGCGCTGCGGGTCCATTCCCAGAGATCGCCGAACATCTGGCGCAGGCCCTCGCCGCCGGTGGCTGGCGCGGGTTCCAGGCGACCGGCGGGCAGCAGATTGCCGGCGACCGGCAGGGCCGCCGCCGCATGCTCCCACTCGGCCTCGGTGGGCAGGCGGGCGCCCGCCCAGGTGGCGAAGGCGTCAGCCTCGTAGAAGCTCACGTGGCTGACCGGCTGGGCCGGATCGATGGACCGCAGACCGTGCAGGGTCATGGACGACCAGCCGTCCTCGCTCTCCTGCCAGTACAGGGGACATCGCCAGTCCTCGGCGCCGACCTTGGCCCAGCCCTCGGCCAGCCACAGCTCGGGGCGGCCGTAGCCGCCGTCCGCCATGAAGGCCAGCCACTCGCCGTTGGTGACCAGCCGGTCGGCCAGTTGATAGGGCTCCAGCCAGGCCTTGTGGCGCGGGGTCTCGTTGTCGAAGGCGAAGGCGTCGGCGCGGGCGCCGATCTCGATCAGGCCGCCCTCGAAGCCCACGAAGCGCATCGGCGGGGCGGCCCGGGCCGGCGCCACGCTCTTCGGCGGCGCGTAGGCCGGATAGAGCGGCGAGGCGGCGAACAGGTGCAGGATATCCATCAGGACCAGCTCCTGATGCTGTTCCTCATGGGCCAGGCCGAGATCGAGGAGCTCCTCCAGCCCCGCGGCGCCCTGGGCCAGGAGGCGGGCCATGGCCGCGTCCACATGGGCGCGATAGGCGATGACGTCGTCGAGCGAGGGGCGGGTCAGCAGGCCGCGTTCGGGCCGCGGCTGCCGCGGTCCCAGGGCCTCGTAGTAGGAATTGAACAGATAGGCGAAGCGCGGATCGAAGGACCGGTAGCCGGCGAGCCTGGGCTCCAGCAGGAAGGTCTCGAAGAACCAGCTGGTGTGCGCCAAGTGCCACTTGGCGGGGCTGGCGTCCGGCATGGACTGGGCCTGCTGGTCCTCGGGCGTCAAGGCGCGGGTGAGCGCTTCGGTGGCCTGCCGCACCGCGCGGTAGCGGACCAGTGCGCCGGACACCTCCTGCCGAGTGGCGATCCCGGCGGGCTTCTCCGATTGTGTCATCAAGCTCTCCCTGCCCCGGGACTTGTGGTGGCCCCCAGCTCAAATCAAGAGAGAGCACGGAGGTTCCTGCCAAGTTGCGCCCAACGCCGACCGCCCTGGCGGCGTTCCCGAAATATCTGTCTGTTTCTACACCGCATCTGCCCGGAACAGATGCCGAAAGGGCGCGTTGTCGGAGCGCCGGAGACAAGACGTAAATGGCCCGAGCGGGTCGGATGAGGGCAGAATGGACGCAACGTCCACTTGGCGGGACGACGTCGTCGCACTGATACCAGCCTTGCGAGCGTTCGCCTGGTCCCTGAGCCACAACGGCTCGGATGCCGACGATCTCGTGCAGGACACCTTGATCAAGGCCTGGACCAATCGCGACAAGTTCGAGCCCGGCACCAACCTGCGGGCCTGGCTGTTCACCATCCTGCGCAACACCTACTACACCCACGTCCTGCGCCGCCGGCGCGAGGTGCGCGACGAAACCGGGGAATACGCCAGCACGCTGCGCTCAGCCCCGACCCAGGACTGGAGCGTGGCCATGCACTCCTTGCAGGCCGCCCTGCAGCAGCTTCCAGACGAACACCGGGAGGCGCTGATCCTGGTGGGTGCGGCGGGACTGTCCTACGAGGAGGCCGCCGAGATCTGCGGCTGCGCCCTGGGCACCATCAAGAGCCGCGTGAACCGGGCCCGCGCGCGGCTGCTGAAGATCATGGACGCCGACGACGCCACCGACGTGATGGCGCTGGAGACGATGATGGTGGCGGGTAGGGCCTAGGGTTCCTTCGCCGGAATGAACGGAGTGGGGTCTGGCCTAGCGGCTGCCGGATTTCTTCAGCGGCGCCTGGTCCGCCGCGTCCAGTTGATCGACGACCGACATCATCCGATCGGGCAAGGGCCGCGCCTGCAGCTTGCCGAACAGGCCGCGCAGCGCCTTGTCGAGCGCCGTCTTCTTCGCGCGGTCAGTCACAGGTTTTCGCCCACTGGTTCCGTCCCAAGGCAGAGCCGCATTGGATACCCCTGGGCCGGCCGCCACAAGGCGCCTTCCGACATAGGGCCCAGCTAAATATTGCCGCAGGCGCGGCTACTTCCCCTCGTCGGGATAGACCACCGGCAGCACCAGCGCCGAGGGGTGGGCGGCGTCCATGTAGACGCTGTTCCGGGCCACCCTGGGCTTCAGCCGGTGCTCGCCAGCCGCCTCGCCGGTGTTGGGGTTCACCTCGAACCTCGGGCTGTTGGACGAGGTGATGTGCAGGGCGATGCGGTGGCCCTTCTCGAAGGTGATGGCCGTCGACCACAGATCGATGACCAGCTCCTCCGGCGCCCCCGGGGTCATGGCCTTGACCTGATCGGGCAGCCGGCCGCCCCGGAAGCGGGCGCGGATCGGCGCGTCCAGCACCAGGGCCTCATAGCCATCGGGGTAGACGTCGACCAGCTTCGCCATGAAATCGGTGTCGGGGCCGTCGGTGGCCCCATAGAGCTCGACCTTCACCGGGCCCGTGACCACCACGTCGCGGTCCAGCGCCGGGGTGGTGAAGCGCAAATAGTCCGGCCGGGCGGCGATCGCCCGCTGGTCCATCGGACCGCGCTCGAAGGTGAGGTTGGCTCCGCCGACCGTGGCGACCGGATTGGCCGGGTCGTCGTCATAGCTGATCTTCGCCGCCTCCAGGCGCGGCGGCGTGGGGCTGAGCGCCCTGTCCGGGGTCAGGTAGTAGCGCACCTCGCGGTAGGCCGGCGGCCAGTTGGCGGCGCGCAGCACCCGGTTCCTGGGCGAATAGGCGCCCTTCTCCGCGGCGGCCATCATGACGTAGGTGACCGGCGGCTCGGCCATGATCCCGTTGTCCACGCCCTTCAGCCAGTAGTCGAACCAGCGGATCTCCTGCTCGCCGCCGAGGGCGAGGCGGTCCTGGCCGGGGTATTCGAGATCGCCCGACAGGGCGCCGTGGCCGAACGGGCCCATGAACAGCTTCTGATTGCCGCGCGCGCCCTTGGCGCCCTGATTTTGCAGGTACTCGAAGTTGGAAATATTGCCGTGGTTGAAGATGTCGTACCAGCCGCCGACGTTGTAGATCGGGATGCGGATGTACTTCCGGTTCACGCTCATGGCGCCCCGGTTCCAGATCACGTCGTCCACCACCCGGCGGCGGCTCTGGTCGAGCACCGCGTCGGAGACGCCCTGGTCCTTCTCCCAGCCGAGCACGTCCTTCTCCTTCAGGACGCCGCCCATGTAGGAGTTCTGCAGCAGGTCGTAGGGGGCCACCACGACGTAGGCGGCCACCAGGTGCGGCGGGGCGGCCATCGCGGCCTCGTTGGAGGTGATGCCCATGGCCGAGCCGCCGGAGAGGCCCACCTTGCCGTTGCTCCAGGGCTGGGCCGCGGCCCATTCGACGCTGTCGTAGCCGTCCTCGATGTCGTTCTCGAAGGCCGCGTAGAACCCCTGGGAGCGGCCCTTGCCGCGCACGTCCTGCAGGACGAAGACGTAGCCGGCGTCGGTGTAGCGCCTGGCCTGCTTGACCAGCGCCTCACGCATCTTCACCCCCTTGGGGTCCTTCTCCGGATCGATGCGGCCGTCCTTGAGGTAGGGCGTTCGGGTCATCACCACCGGCCAGGGTCCGGGGCCGGCCGGCTTGAAGACATTGGCGGCGAGCTTCGTCCCGTCACGTAGGACGGCGTGTTCCTCGACCGCGCCGGGCGGCAGGCCAGGCCACTTGGCCGGCCTGGCCGCGATGGCCTTGGGGGCGGCAGGCTTCGCCGCCGGCTGCGCGAGGCCGGGCGTCGCGCCGGCCGCCAGCGACAGAACAACGGCCGAGGCCACGGCCAGACGGCTCAATCGGATCATCCTG
>JAQGIX010000261.1 GCA_028290925.1 Phenylobacterium sp.
CTGCAGGGTGTCGCCGAAGCCGGGCTCGGCGCGGCCATAGTCGATGAGCAGCGCCGCGCCGCCGTCGCGGGCCAGGCGGGCGCCCAGCTCCGCGCCCAGGGCGGCCTGCGCGGCGGACTGCTCATAGACCGAGCCCTCGGGCGCGTCGGGCAGCAGCCCCGCCGCCGGGGTCGGGTTGAGGGTGAAGGCGAGGCGGCCGTCCGCGGCGAGGCCCACCAGCTGCTCGGCCCAGCCGACGGCCGTGCGCACGAACTGGCGGGCGGGCAGGCAGTCCAACAGCTCGTTGGCGATGACGAGGATCGGCGCGCCGTCGGGCACGTCGGCCAGCGACGCCGCCCACTGCGCCCGCTCGCCGAGCCGCTGCTGCTGCGCGGCCCTGAGCGGGCCGGAGGTCTCCACCAGCCAGACATCGGCGTCGTCGAGGAAATCCGGCGCCGCACGGGTCGCGCGCAGCACGTCGGCCATCAGGGTCCCGTCGCCGGGGCCGATCTCCACCAGGCGCACGGCCTGCGGCTCGCCCATCAGGGTCCAGGCCGAGGCCGCCCAGACGCCGATCAGCTCGCCGAACATCTGGCTGATCAGCGGCGCGGTGACGAAGTCGCCGCCCTCGCCCAGGGCCGGGCGGGTCGCGTAATACCCATGGTCCGGGTCGTGGAGCGCGGCCGTCATGTACTGGGCGACGGTGATCGGGCCGCCCTGGGCGATCTGGGCCGTCAGCCGTTCACGCAGGCTCATCGGCCCCCAGTTGCTTCTGCTGGACGCCGGTCGCGATGGCGGGCTCGGCCGGAAGCGGCTCGTTCAGCCCGCGCCAGACCATCCAGGCGCCGACTAGGATCATCGGGATCGACAGCATCATCCCCATGGTCAGGCCGAAGGGGAAATTCGGCATGTAGGAGTCGGGCTCGCGGACGTTCTCCAGGCTGGTGCGGATGACGCCGTAGCCGGCGATGAACAGGCCCATGACCACGCCGCGGCGGTTGAGGTCCTTGCGCAGATGGGTCGACCAGCGGAGCAGCAGGAACAGCGCGACGCCTTCCAGCGCGGCCTCGTAGAGCTGGCTCGGATGGCGCGGCTCGGGCCCGGCGCCCGGAAAGATGATGCCCCACGGCACGGTGGTCGGGCGACCCCACAGCTCGCCGTTGATGAAGTTGGCGATGCGCCCGAAGAACAGGCCGATCGGCGTGCAGGCGGCGGCCACGTCGCCCAGCCGCAGCATGTCGACGCCGTTGCGCCAGGCGAAGACCACGAGGGCGATGAGCACGCCCAGCGCGCCCCCGTGGAAGCTCATGCCGCCGTGCCAGGTCTTGAAGATCTCCAGCGGGTCGGTCCAGACCAGTTGCGGGGTGTAGAACAGCACATGGCCCAGCCGGCCGCCGACGATCACCCCGATGGTCACCCACAGGATCAGGTCGTCGATCTGATCGACCGTGGCCGGGGCTCCGCGCAACGCCCAGAGCCTGGCGTTCTTGACCAGGCCCACGGCGTAGCGCCAGCCCAGCAGGATGCCGGCGACATAGGCCAGCGCGTACCAGCGGATGGCGATCGGGCCGAGATGGACCAGGACGGGGTCGAATTCCGGAAAGGGCACGGGTTGGGCGCTCCAGCGTTCAGCTAGGTGGCTTTAGACGAGAAGGCCTTCGCTTTCACCCCCTCAGGGGCCATATAAGGGAGCCAGGCGGGCGACGGACCCCGCGCAGAGTTTCGAGATGCAGACACAGAATCCCTTCCTCGACGAGATGGCCAAGCTGACCACCGCCGCCATGGGCCTGGCCCAGGCGGCCGGCGACGAAGCCAAGGCCGCCTTCCGGGCCCAGGCCGACCGCATCGCGGCGGAAATGGACCTGGTGCGGCGCGAGGATTTCGAGGTGTTGAAGGCCGAGGTGGCGGCGTTGCGCGCCGAACTCGCGGCCTTGCGCGGGGGCTCGGAGGCGGCGGCGTCCACGGCGGCGCCGGAAGACGTCCCCTGATCATCCACCGAAAACACGCGAATGTGGCCTGTGCGCCGGAAGAACCGGGTGACGGCCAAGCCGCGAACCAGCTTACTTTCAATATCGCAGGCGATTCGGGGGCGACGCCGCTCCCTTCGCCAAATGCGAAAGGACCTCGGGTCTATGGACATTCAGTCTGACGACAACGTCCTGATCGGCAATGATCCGCTCGACGTGGTCGAACATGTTCTCACCGCTGAGAACCTGCCCTTCGATCGCACCGAGGACGGCGATCTCGCCTTTTCGCTGGCCGGCGACTGGAAGGACTACGAGCTGTGGTTCGCCTGGCGCCCGGAGGGCGAGTGCCTGCAGCTGTGCCTGTCCATCGACCTGGTGGTCGCCAAGGACCAGCGGCTGGCCGCCCACGAGCTGCTGGCCACCGTCAATCCGCGCGTCTGGCTGGGCCACTTCGAGGTCTGGGAGGACGGCGAGATCGTGTTCCGCCACGGGATGCCGCTGATGGCCGGCGAGCAGCCGAGCCTGGCCCAGGCCGCGGCGATGATCGACGTGGCCGTGGAGTGCGCCGACCGCTTCTATCCGGCCTTCGACTTCCTGGTGCGCGGCTCGAAGTCGCCGCAGGAAGCCATCGCCGCCTGCATGTTCGAGACGGTCGGCGAGGCTTAAGCCGCAACACGGATTGTGTTGCCGGCTCCGGCCGCTAGGTTGCCCGGCAATGATCACTCCCATCCTGATGCTGGGCGCTGGCCGTATGGGCGGCGCCATCCTCGAAGGCTGGCGACGCGCCAACGCGTTTGCGCCTGTCGAGCTGATGATCTGCGACCCTGATCCGAGCCCTCCGGCGCTGGCCGCGGCGCTAAACGGGGCGCGGCTCAATCCCCCGCAGGCGGAACTGGCCGAGGCCAGGACCGTGGTCCTGGCGGTCAAGCCGCAGGTCTGGGCCGAGACCGCGGCGGAATATGTCCCGTGGCTGCGCGCCGACGCGGTCGTGGTCTCGATCGCCGCCGGCGTGCGGGCCGGCGCGCTCGCCAAGGAGTTCGGCGGCCGCTGCGTCGCGCGGGTGATGCCCACGACCGCCGCCGCCATCGGACAGGGGACCGCCAGCCTCTATGCCGACGATCCGGCGGCGCTGGCCCGGGCGCACGCCCTGTTCGAGCCGCTGGGGGCGGTGGTCGACCTGACCGATGAGGACCAGATGCACGCCGCGACCGCGGTCTCGGGCTCCGGTCCGGCCTATCTCTACGCCTTCGTGGAGGCCCTGGAGGGCGCGGCGCTCGCCGCCGGCCTGCCGCGCAAGGAAGCCGCCCGCCTCGCCCGCTCGACGATCACCGGGGCCGCGGCCCTGCTCGCCCAGTCCGACGCCGAGCCGGTCGACCTCCGCCGCCAGGTGACCTCGCCCGGCGGCACCACCGAGGCGGCGCTGAACATCCTGCTCTCCAACACCGGCCTGCCGCCCCTGCTGCGCGAGGCGGTGACCGTGGCCGTGCGGCGATCGAAGGAACTCGGCGGCTAGGTCCGCCGGGGTCGTCCTAGTCGTTGGCCCGGGTCCAGGCCTGGCTCTGGCAGATCATCAGCACGCAGCCCTGCACCTGCAGGCGGTTGCGGCTGACCGCGCGCAGCTTGCCGTCGTAGGTCTTGCCGGTCTCGGCGTCATAGACCTTGCCGCCGGCCCAGCGGCCGGGCGCCTGGAGCTTCATGTCGCGGACCACCTGCACGCCGACCAGCGGGCGGCCGCGCAGGGCCCGGTCGGGATTGTTCACGTCGCGGGTCGGGTGGCCCACTGGATCCTTCAGCCAGGTGACCGCGCCGCAGGCCAAGGACGGGTCCTGGGGGCAGGGCGCGACCGCCACCTTGGCGAGGCCGTCCTCGGTCAGCCATTCGCCGAACGCGGGGTCGGCCTCGGCGAAGGCCGGGGCCGCGGCCAAGGTCAGGACGGCGGCCAGCGGCAGGGCGCGTATCACAGGCTTCAGGGCGTGGATCATCCCGGCAACCTTATCACGGCGCGCAGGCCGCCGAGCGGGGAACGGTCGAGGGTGATGTCGCCGCCGTGGCCCCGGGCCACGTCGCGGGCGATGGCGAGGCCCAGGCCCACCCCCTTGGCGTTCTGGTTGCGCGCCTCGTCCAGGCGGCCGAAGGCCTTGAAGGCCTCCTCGTAGCGATCCTCGGGGATGCCGGGGCCGTCGTCGTCCACCAGGATCTCCACCCCGCCCTGGGGGCGCGGCCGGGCGGCCACGGCGACGTGCTCGCCGTGCACGGCGGCGTTCATGACCAGGTTGGAGAGCGCCCGCTTCAGGGCGTTGGGCCGCACCTCGGCCATCAGCTCGGGATCGCCCTCGACGCTGACCTCGGCGCCGGCGCGCACGGCGCCTTGGCTGACCTCGTCGATCAGCTCGCGCAGCCGCACGATCTCGACGGCCTCGCCGCCTTCGCCGCGGGCGAAGGCCAGGTACTCGTCGATCATGTGCTCCATCTCGGCCACGTCGTCCTTCATCTCGGCGGTGCGCTTGGAGGGCTCGCTGAGCGCCAGCTCGAGCTTCAGCCGGGTGAGCGGCGTGCGCAGGTCGTGGCTGACCGAGGCCAGCAGGTTGGTGCGCTGCTCGATGTGCCGCTGGATGCGCGAGCGCATGGCTAGGAAGGCGCTGGCGGCGCGGCGCACCTCCTTGGCGCCGTGCGGCTTGAAGGCGGCCACGTCGCCGCCCCGGCCGAACACCTCCGCCGCGTTGGCCAGCCGCTCGATGGCCCGCACCTGGTTGCGGATGAACAGGAGGGCGACGGCGGTGAGCAGCACCGTGGCCACGGTCATCCAGAGCACGAAGATGTGCCCCTGGGTGGCGAAGGCGCGGTCGCGGGGCGCCAGGACCCGCATCACCCCGCCGGGCACCGCCACGCGGACGTCGACGTAGGCCGGATAGCGGGTGGTGTCGAACCAGAAGGGGTCGTCCAGCCGGTCGTCCAGGGCCCGCGACAGGGAGCGCTCGATGGGGGCGTGGAAGGGCTCGTTGAACAGCGGGATGTCGCGGTGGGTCGCCGGCAGCTTGCGGCCGGACTGCAGGGCGATGGAAAGCCCCATCGACTGCTCCGCCCGCCGGGAGATCTTGGCGAACGACTCCGGGGTCGGGTCCTGCTTGTAGCTCTCCACCGCCCAGGCGATGTCGCCGGCCAGGCCCTGGGAAAGCCGGCTGGTCACCGTGCGCCAGTGGGCGTCGAAGAACACATAGGTGACCGCGATCTGCATCACCGCGATCGGCAGGACGATGATCAGCAAGGACCGGCCGAACAGCGTGGTCGGCATCTGCCGCTTGATCCAGCGGCCCACGATGCGGGGGTGCAAGCGCATCAGTCGGGCGCCAGCATGTAGCCGACGCCGCGGACCGTCTGCAGGTAGCGCGGCGCCTTGGCGTCCGGCTCGATCTTGCGCCGCAGGCGGGTGACCTGCACGTCGACCGCGCGTCCGGAGGGATCGACCGCCCCGCGGGCCAGCTCCAGGCGGTCCACCGGCTCGTGCGGCGTGCGCGCCAGGAGGCGCAGCAGGGCGACCTCAGCCTCGGTCAGGCGCACCAGCTCGCCGTCGCAGGTGAGCTCGCCCCGCTCCGGCTCGAACTGGCAGCGGCCGAGCGACAGGGGCTGGCCGGCCGGCGCCGGCCGGTGCTCGGCGCGGCGCAGGATCGCCTCGATGCGCAGCAGCAGCTCCTCGGGCTCGAAGGGCTTGGGCAGGTAGTCGTCGGCGCCCAGCTTCAGGCCCTCGATGCGGTCCTCGGCCTCGCTGCGCGCGGTGAGCATCAGGATCGGCGTGCGCCCCGCGGGGCCCCGCTGGTCGCGCAGCCAGCGGGTCAGCGAGAAGCCGTCCTCGCCCGGCATCATCACGTCGAGCACGGCCAGGTCGAAGGCCAGGCTCTCGATCAGCTTGCGGGCCGGCGCGCCGCCCGCCGCCGCGGTCACCCGGAAGCCGGCGCGCGCCAGGTATTCCTTGAGCAGCTCGCGGATGCGGTCGTCGTCGTCGACGATCAGCAGGTGGCGGCCGCGCGCGGCTTGATCGGTCAGGCTCATGACGCAGCCTCGCAACGCGCTTCCGGGACCATCTCCTGGGCCATTTCGTTTGACGCCGCGGCTTGCGGACGTTTCAAGGGGAGCTTGCGAAAGGAGGTCGCACCCTCATGACTCTGGTTCCCTTCGACGACCGCGACGGTTGGATCTGGCTGGACGGCCAGTTCGTGGCCTGGCGTGAGGCGAAGGTGCACGTACTCACGCACGGCCTGCACTACGCATCGGCCGTGTTCGAGGGAGAACGGATGTACGGGGGCGAGATCTT
>JAQGIX010000273.1 GCA_028290925.1 Phenylobacterium sp.
TCGCCGAGCGCGCGCTGTTCGTGATCGACGAGAACGGGACGATCGCCTGGAGCTACTGCTCGCCGATCGCCGTCAACCCCGGCGCGGACGGCATCCTCGACGCCCTCGACCGCCTCGATGCATCGGAGACCGCCCATGTCGACCCTGAGAGTTCCCGTCGGGCCGGATGACCACATCCAGGGTCCCGCGGACGCCGCCGTCACCCTGGTGGAGTATGGCGACTACCAGTGCCCCTACTGCGGCATGGCCCAGCCGGTGGTGCGCCAGCTCATGCTGCAGTTCGATGGGGACCTGCAGCTGGTGTTCCGCCATTTCCCGCTGGGAGAGGTCCATCCCCACGCCCCGTCGGCCGCCGAGACCGCCGAGTTCGCCGGTGACTACCGCCGGTTCTGGGAGATGCACGAGGCGCTGTTCGCCAACCAGGCGCAACTCGGATCGCACCTCTATTTCGTGCTGGCGGGCCGGCTCGGCCTTTCGCAGGTCGGACTGCGCGACGCCCTGGTCAACGGGGTGCACGTCGACAGGATTCGCGCCGACTTCCTGGGCGGCGTGCGAAGCGGCGTGAACGGCACGCCCGGCTTCTTCGTCAATGGCCTGCGCCACGACGGCAGCTTCGCCTACGAGGCGCTGGCCCGGTCCATCGGGGCGGCCCGCCGCGCGGCGGCCATCGGGTCGCGGTCCCTCCCCGGCGCCGACGATCCAGCCCATCCGTGATGTCCAACAGGAGGACCCGGTCGCGGTGGCCGTCCTCAACCGGGGGCCCCGTTGGATCGCGGGCGCCACGTGGGCTTCACGCCAGCCGACGCCGCAGCCAGCACCGCTTCGGGAAGGGTGTGCGCGCCCAGCCGCTCCATGACCCGCGCGCGGTGGCTTTCCACCGTGCGCGGGCTGATCCCCAGGTAGCGCGCGATGGTCTTGTTGGTGCCGCCCGATAGCAGGCCTTCCAGCACCTCGCGTTCCCGCGAGGACATCAGGGCGACCTGCATCTGCGCCAGTTGGGCGGCGTCGTCGTCGTCCGTCACCTCGCCGAGGCCGGCCAGCGCCGAGGCCACGGCCGCCAGCAGGGCCTGCGGGCGGCAGGGCGCCTCCAGCAGGTCGACGGCGCCGGCCTTCATGGCGCTGATCGCCAAGGCGACGTCGCCGTCCAGCGAGGTCTCGAGGATGACCGGCAAGGAGATCCGCCGCGCCTTCAAGGCGCCGACCAGGTCGAAGCGCGCCGGGTCCCGATCCGCCGACCGGACCACCACGCAACCCGGGGTCAGGGCCGCCGCCACCTCCAGGAAGGCCTGCTCCGAGGCGAACAGGGTGACCCGCCGGCCCGCCTCGCGCAGCAGCTCGGCCTTCACCGCGCGGGTCTGGGGGTCAGGGTCGATCACATAGACGGCCGGCGCGGCGTCGCGGGTGACGTCCTGGGCGACCCCGGCGGCCTGCACGATGCGGCCGGCCGCATCGCGGATCGGGAAGCCGGTGTCGTGGATCCGCCGCACCGCCCCGTCGGGCCGCAAGATGCGATATTCGTGGCTCACGGTCTCGCCCTGCGACGCCACCTGCTGCAGCGCCGTCGCGACGGCGGCGCGATCCTCCGGGTGCACGCTATCGCTCCAGAGGCCGCGCTCGGCGACGACCAGCTCCGGAGCGATCCCCCAGATCCGTTGGAAACCCGGGCTGACGTATTCGAGCCGCGCCCCCGCCACGTCGTAGATCCAGATGACGTCCGCGGAGTTCTCGGCGAAGCGGCGGAAGCGCTCTTCGCTGTAGCGCAGGCGGTCCTCGTAGCGGCGCTGCTGGTCGATGTCCTCGTAGGTGGCGACGACGCCGTAGACGGCGCCTTCGTCGTCGCGAAGGGGCGCCGCGCCGACCCGGATCCAGAGCTCGGCGCCGTCCGCGCGACGGTGCAGGAAGTCCACCCCGGGCATGGTCGCCTCGCCGCGCAGCGCCAGCGCCACGGGGGAGTAGTCGACCGCCAGCGGCGAGCCGTCGGCGCGGAACGCCCGCCATCGCGGCGCCTGCGGATCTCCGGCCGGCGTCTCGCCGATCTCGAACCGGTCGAGGGCGGCGTTGCCCAGCACCAGCCGGCCGTCGGTGTCGAACACCGCCACGCCGACCGGCGCCTGGCGCAGGACCGCCGCCAGATAGCCCTCGCTCCGACGCAGCTGCGCCTCGACGCGCTTCTGCTCCCAGCCATAGGAGCACAGGCCCACCAGGTCGCCGGCCGCCTCCAGGTCCGCCCGGCTTTCCCGAAGCGCCGCCTCGCCGGCCTGCCGCTCGTCCCGTCCGCGCACCTCGGCGGTGGTCTCGATGGCGGTGACCAGGAAGCCGGCGACGCGGCCGAGCTCGTCCCGCAGGGGGACGAAATGGTTGGTGAAGTAGAATTCCTCCGGCGGCCCGCCGTGGCGCGCGTAGGTCCAGGGCTGGTCCGTGAGGATGACCGCCTCCCCCGCCATCACCCGGGCGTGGATCGGCGCCGCGAGGTCCTTGACGTCGGCCCAGCACTCATCGGACGGCTGCCCAAGCGCCCGAGGATGACGCCAGCCGAAGAGCTCACGCGACGCGTCGTTGTAGATCTGCAGGTGGCGGGCGCCCCAGTGCAGGATCATCGGCAGGGGGCTCGCCAGGATCAGGTCGACGACGGTCCTCAGGCTGTTCGGCCATCCGGCGATCGGGCCGAGCGGCGTCTGCTCCCAGGCGAACCTCCGCACGCGCTCCCCCATCTCGCCGGGAGAGCGGGGCCAAGCGATCTCCCCCCCGGCCGCGGCCGGACGGCTCGCATCGTGCAGCTTGGGGGACAGAGGGAACTCCGGAGGAACCAGGTTCTACCAGGGAATGAGCCGATCCGTTCCGGGCGCAATCACATGTGATGTGCCGCCGTGACGACCGGCGGCGGGGCAAAAATCCGGCCCTCGCCGATGTCACCAAAACGCAGCATTGCCTAATCCATAGCGGATGCTATCGTTTTGGCTTGGCGGCGAAGCAGGGGTTGGCGATGCGGCTTTTTCTGATGGGTGGCGTGGCGCTGTGCGCCCTTGGTCTGGCGGCGAGCGGGGCCCGGGCGGCCGAGGCGCCCGTCTCGGTCGGCGAGCTGGTGGTGACCGCTCAGAAGCGGGCCCAGAACCTGCAGGACGTGCCGATCTCGATCACCGCCCTGTCGGGCGAGCAGCTCAAGGACCAGCACGTCACCAACATCCTGGACCTCAACGGCCTGTCGCCGTCGCTGTCCATCAAGACCGACGACAATGCCGCCAATCCCAAGATCTTCATCCGCGGCGTGGGCCTGAACGACTTCAACCCCAACACCGCCACGCCGGTCGGCGTCTATGTCGACGGCGTCTTCATCGGCTCGCCGCTGGCTCAGATGGGCCAGTTCTACGACCTCGAGCGGATCGAGGTGCTGCGCGGCCCGCAAGGCACCCTCTACGGGCGCAACACCACCGGCGGCGCGATCAACGTCATCACCCGCAAGCCGAGCCAGAGCTTCACGGCCGACGCGTCCTTGGAATACGGCAACTTCAACACCTTCAACGTCGAGGGCGGCGTCGGCGGCCCGCTGATCAAGGACGTCCTGGCCTTCCGCCTGTCCGGCGCCGGGACCTGGGACGACGGCTTCATGCTCAACCGGCTGACCGGCGATCATGGAAACAATCAGGACCGCTGGAGCCTGCGCGGCGCCCTGCTGTTCACGCCAAACCCGAACCTCGATGTGCTGGCGCAGCTGCGCTACGGCCAGTCCACCGGCGGCTCCATCTGGGCCTACAACCGCTCGCTCCTGCCGCAGACCGCCGCCGCCACCGGCCCCGACGGCTTCTGCGCGCCGGGCTTCTACACCTCGGGCCAGTGCACCAACGTCGCCGGCTACGCCAACACCAGCGGCAACCTCAACCAGGGCGACTACCATCTCGAGGGCAAGGACAAGGTCCGCACCTTCGGGGCCGCGGTGACCGCCAACTGGCGGCTGGGAAAGGTGAGCCTGGTCTCGGTGACCGGCTATGACAGCGCCCACCGCAACGACGTCGAGGACACCGACGCGGCGCCGGTCGACGTCATCACCGCCGACTACCTGGCGCGCCAGTCGGTGCTCAGCGAGGAGCTGCGCCTGCAGTCCGAGGGCGAGGGGCCGGCCAAGTGGGTGGTGGGCGTCTACGGCGCCTACGACTACCTCTGGAACCACTCCTACTACGACATCCTGCGGATGTTCCGGGACCCGACGCCGACCAACCCGTCCGGCGCGGACCTGGCCAATTCCATCGGCATCTTCGGCTGGCCCTACAAGCAGGTCACCACCAGCTACGCGGTGTTCGGCCAGATGGACTACAAGATCACGCCCCGGCTCACCGGCACGCTCGGGCTGCGCTACTCGGCCGACCGCAAGAAGTTCGAGTACACGAGCAACGCCGAGAACGGCGCCTTCGTGTTCTTCAGCGTCAACCAGACCAAGACCTTCGGCTCGCTCTCCGGAAAGCTCGGCCTGCAGTACCAGCTCAGCGACACCGCCAACGTCTACGTGACCTACAACCGGGGCTATAAGAGCGGCGGGTTCTTCGGCGGCCAGGCCACCGATCCCGCCCTGGTCGCGCCCTACCGCGACGAGAAGGTCAACGCCTACGAGGCCGGCGCCAAGACCGAATGGTTCGACCGCCGCCTACGCGCCAACCTCTCGGCCTTCTACTATGATTACAAGGACCTGCAGGTGTACGACCTGGTGCTGGTTGGCGCCATCACCGAGCAGATCTTCACCAACGCCTCCAACGCCAAGATGTACGGCCTCGAGGCCGAGCTCACCGCCGTGCCGGTCGAGGGCCTGACCCTGCAGCTCGGCGCCTCGACGCTGCATGCCACCTACCAGAACTTCCATTCGCTCTCCGGCGACTTCTCCGGCAACACGCTGCCGAACGCGCCGAAGGTCAGCGTGACCGCCTCGGCGCGATACGAATGGCCGGCCTTCAGCGGCCATATGCGCGTCGAGGCCGACGCCACCTATCGCAGCAAGATCTTCTTCGACACGCGCAACCTCGCCCGGCTGTCCGATCCCGGCCGCACCTTCGTCAACGCCCGGCTCGGCTGGAGCCCGGCCGACAAGCGCTACGAGGTCGGCATCTGGGGCCGCAACCTGTTCGACGAAACCAACATCAGCGACATCATCCCCATCGAAGGCCTGGGCTTCGACGCCTTCAGCATGGGCAAGCCCCGCACCTACGGGGTCTACCTGCGATACGACTACTGAGACGGACCTGCCGATGACAGCCTGGAGCAACTGGTCCGGCAGCGTGAAGGCGCGCCCGGCCGAGCTGGCGCGCCCAACCGACGAGGCGGCCTTGCAGGCGCTCGTCCGCCGCGCGGACAAGGTCCGGGTGGTCGGCGCCGGCCATTCCTTCATGCCGCTGTGCGCCACCGAGGGCCTGCTCGTCTCCCTGGCCGACCTGGAGGGCGCGCTGGAGGTGGCGGCCGACCGCAAGACGGTGACCGCGCCGGCCGGCTGGAGCCTGAAGCGCCTGACCGACGCGCTGTGGCGCGAGGGCCTGTCCCTGCCCAACCAGGGCGATGTGGACCCCCAGGCCCTGGCCGGCGCGCTGGCCACCGGCACCCATGGCACCGGCCGCGATCTCGGCAGCCTCTCGACCATCGCCCGCGCCTTCCGCCTGGTGCTGGCCGACGGCTCGGTGGTGACCTGCAGCCGCGCCGAGCGTCCTGAGCTGTTCGAGGCCCAACGCCTGTCGCTCGGCCTGTTCGGGGTGGCGACCCGGATCGTCATCGAGGTGCTCCCGGCCTACCGCCTCGAGGAACGGATCGAGCGGCGCAAGCTCGCCTGGGTGCTGGAGAACTTCGCCGACGTCGCGGCGAGCCATCGCCACGCCGAGTTCTTCGTCTTCCCCTACGCCGACGACGTGATCCTCAAGACCCTCCACCCGACCGACGAGCCCGACTCCGCCCCCAAGCCCGGCGTCAATGAGGACGCCGTGTTCCGGTTCTGCTGCGACCTCGGCCGCGCGGCCCCGGTGCTGATCGGCCCCCTGCAGCGGTTCATGATGCGCGGCTCGGGCGCCAGCCGGCGGGCAGGGCCCGCGCACAGCATCTTCCCCTCCGAGCGCAACGTCCGCTTCGAGGAGATGGAATACGAACTGCCCCGCGCCGCCGGCCTGCCCGCGTTGCAAGAAGCGATCGCCTGGATCCGCAAGGGCCGACTGCCCGTCGCCTTCCCCTTCGAGTTCCGCTGGGCGGCCGCCGACGACATCTGGATCAGCCCCTTCAACAAGGGGCCGGGCGCCTCGATCTCCATGCACCAGTACGCGCCCATGGCCTGGCAGCAGCTGTTCGCCGAGGGCGAGCGCATCTTCCGCGCCGCGGGCGGGCGGCCGCACTGGGCCAAGCGGCACACCCTTGCCCGCACCGACGTCGATGCGCTTTATCCACTGGCCGAGCGGTTCCGCGCCGTCCGGCGCGACGTCGACCCGGCGGGCAAGTTCCTCAACCCGCATCTTGCCGACCTGTTCAGCTGAGAGGCGTACCCATGGCCGAGCCCGTTTCCGACGACGTCCGGCTGCACGGCGAGCTGATCGGCCGGCAGGGCTCGCGGCGCGACCTCAACACCCCGGTGCTGGTCCTGGAGCTGGAGGCGCTGGACCGCAACATCGCGCGCATGGCGGACCTCGCCAGCCAGGCCGGCCTGCGCCTGCGGCCGCACGCCAAGACCCACAAGAGCGTCGACATCGCCCTGCGCCAGCTCGCGGCCGGCGCGGTCGGGGTCTGCTGCGCCAAGCTGGGCGAGGCGGAGGCCCTGGCCGCCGGCGGCGTCACCGGCCTGCACATCACCTCGCCGGTGGTCTCCGCCCCGGCGATCCAGCGGCTCGTGGCGCTCAACGCGCGCACCGAGCGCCTGTCGGTGGTGGTCGACAATCCGGAGAACTGTGACGCCCTGGCGCGCGCCGCGACGCCCGACCGGCCGCTCGGCGTGTTCGTCGACGTCGATCCCGGCATCCGCCGCACCGGCGTGGCCTCGCCCGAGGCGGCGGCCGAGCTGGCCGCTCAGGTGATCCGCTCCCCCAGCCTGCGGTATGAAGGCGTGCAGATGTACTGCGGCTCGCAACAGCACATCGAGAGCTTCGCCGATCGCAAGGCGGCGATCGTCGACCGCACCGACTACCTCCGCTCGGTGATCGCCGCCCTCGTGGCCGCCGGCGCGGCGCCCGCCGTGGTGACCGGCTGCGGCACCGGCACCCATCGCATCGACATCGAGCTCGGCGTCTTCACCGAGCTGCAGGTCGGCTCCTATGTGTTCATGGACGACCAGTACGCCGCCTGCGATCTCACCGGCGAGGCGGCGCAGCCCTTCGAGCGCAGCCTGCGGGTCGACGCCCGCGTGATCAGCGCCAACGCCGAGATGCTGGTCACCGTGGACGCGGGGTTCAAGGCCTTCTCCACCGACGCCGACCCGCCCACCGTGGCCGGCGGCGCGCCGGACGGGGCCCGCTACATCTTCATGGGCGACGAGCATGGCGCGCTGATCGCCCCCGGCATCGCGCAGACCTTGAGGATCGGCGATCCCGTCACCCTCAACGTGCCGCACTGCGACCCGACGGTGAACCTCTACGACAGCTATCATGTGGTGAGCGGCGACACGCTGGTGGACATCTGGCCGGTCACCGCCCGGGGCCGCTCGCGATGAACGCCGGACTGCGCCCCGCCGCGGCGGGCGACGACGCCGCCGAGCCGGCCTGGATCGGGCAGGCCCCGAGCTTCAGCCAATCCGCCGCGGTGATGTTCGTCGGCATCATCGGGATCATGATCGCCGGCCTGCAGCCGCAACTGCTGGGCGCCCTGCAGGTGGAGGGCCGTCTCCAGTCGGCCCAGCTGGGCCACGCCGCCACCGCCGAACTGCTGGCCATGGGCCTGGCCGCCGGATTGGCCGGGGCCTGGCTGAAGCCCGAACGGCTGCGCCTCATCGGCCTGCTCGCCGGCCTGGCGCTGGCGGCCCTCGACGTCCTCACCGCGCGCCTGTCGGGCGAAGCGATCACCGTCGTGCGCGCAGCGGCCGGCCTGCCGAGCGGCATCCTGATGTGGATCACGCTCAGCGTCATCGCCCGCGCGCCGCGGCCGCAACGCTGGTCGGGCGCCTACCTCACCCTGCAGACCCTGGCGCAGTTCATACTGGCGTCCCTGCTGACCGCCTTCGTCATCGAGCGCCAGGGCGCCAACGGCGGCTGGCTGGCGCTGGCCGGCCTGAGCGCGGTCGGCGGGCTGGTGGCGCTGGCCGCTCCGTCCCGTCTGGGTCCGCTGC
>JAQGIX010000276.1 GCA_028290925.1 Phenylobacterium sp.
CGCCGCGGCGTCGGTCTTGTTCTTGTTGCAGGCGGTCAGGCCGAGCGCGGCCATGGCGGCGCCGGCCACGAGCAGCTTGCGAAGGGTCGTTGACGTCATGTCCCGGGTCCTCGAACGGCGGAGCGTCAGGATAGGCCGCGTCCTGCGGCGCGGCAAACCTGGCCTCGTTTCTGGCGCTAGCTCTCGTTGGGGATGGTGGCCAGGGCCTCTTCCAGCTCCAGGAAGCTGGGCTGCGCGCCGGAGGGCACGTTGCCGCGGCCGATCTCCACGGAGATCTGGGCGGCGTTGCCGTGCAGGTGGGCGACCAGCACCGCCTGGATGATCTTGTAGAAGGAGCCTTCCTCCTCGATCACGTCCTTCATCCGCGTGGCCATCGGGCCGACCATGCCATAGGCCAGGAACACGCCCAGGAAGGTGCCGACCAGCGCCCCGCCGATCATCTCGCCGAGGATCTCCGGCGGCTCGGTGATCGCGCCCATGGTCTTGATGACGCCCAGCACGGCGGCCACGATGCCCAGCGCCGGCAGCGCGTCGGCCAGGCTCTGCAGGGCGTGGCTGGGGGCCAACGCCTCGTGGTGGTGCTTCTCCAGCTGGTTCTCCATGGCGTCCTCGACCTGGTGCGGATCCTCCAGGTTCATGGTCATCATGCGCAGGGTGTCGCAGATGAAGTCGACCGCGAAGTGGTCCTTCATCACGCTCGGGAAACGGGTGAAGATGGTGCTCTCGGTGGGGTTCTCGATGTGGCTCTCGAGCGCGATCACGCCCTTGGACTTCATGGTCTTGGTGAGCAGGAAAAGCAGCGAGAGCAGGTCGCGGTAGTCGCCGGGCTTCCACTTGGGGCCCTTGAACACCTTGCCGAGGCCCGTGCCGCAGCCCTTGATGACGGTCATCGAGTTGGCGATCAGGAAGCTGGCGACGCCCGCCCCGCCGATGGCCATCATCTCGTGCGGCATGGCGTGCAGGATCACACCGAGGTTGCCGCCGGAGATGATGAAGCTGCCGAACACCAGGGCGAACAGCAGCACGATGCCGATAATCTGAAACATACACGTCCCCTGAAGGTGAGGGCGAGGATCGCGGTTAATGTTTAATGGGCGGTGAGCGGCCTTCGGCAATTGCACGCCGCGCGTCGGGACCTTAAGGGCCTCCGATGGCCACCTCCGCCTCCCCCGCCAGCGGCCGGCCCGCCAACGGCCTGCCGAAACGCGCGCTCGCCGTCATCTTCGGCGTCTCCATCGCCACGGCGCTCGGCAACACCGGCCTGATCTCCGTGCTGCCGGCCATCGGCCGCTCGATCGGCATCCCCGACGAGATGGTGGTGGCGATCTTCTCGCTGTCGGCGGTGCTGTGGGCGACGGCCTCGCCGTTCTGGGCCCGAGCCTCCGACAAGTACGGCCGCAAGCCGCTGATGATGCTGGGCCTTTTCGGCTTCATGATCTCCATGGTCATGTGCGGCCTGGTGGTCAGCGCCGGCCTTCGCCACCTGGCGCCGCCGCTGATGATCTTCGGCTTCTTCCTGCTGGCGCGGGCGCTGTTCGGCCTGTTCGGCTCGGCCTCCAACCCGGCCACCCAGGCCTATGTGGCCGACCACACCGGGCCCGAGGACCGCACCCAGTCGATGGCCAGCCTGGCCGGCGCCTTCGGGCTCGGTACGGTGATCGGGCCGTTCCTCGCACCGCTGTTCATCTTCCCGGTGCTGGGGCTCGCCGGGCCGCTGTTCAGCTTCGCGGTCATCGCCGCGGCCATGCTGTTCGTCGTCTGGCGCTACCTGCCGGAGAGCCCGGTGGTGCGGCCGGACAGCGAAACCCGGCCGCTCGATCCCGCCGGGGCCAAGCCTAAGCCGATCTGGCGCGACCGCCGGGTGATCCCGTTCCTGGTCTATGGCTTCGTGGTGGCCAGCTGCCAGACCGCCCAGCAGCAGACCCTGGGCTTCCTGATCATCGACAAGCTGAACCTCTCGCCGCTGGAGGCGCAGCACCAGATCGCCATCACCATGATGTTCGGCGCGGTCGCCGGCCTGCTGGCCCAGTGGGGCATCATCCGGATGTTCGAGATGACCCCGCGCCAGCTGCTGCGCTGGGGGGTCGGGGTGGCGGCGCTGGGCAACCTGCTGGTGGCCGTGGCGCCGGACTATTCGACGGTGGTCGCGGGTTACGCCATGGCCAGCCTCGGCTTCGGCTTCGCACGGCCCGGCTTCACCGCCGGCTCGTCACTGGCCGTCGAGGCCCGGGACCAGGCCCGGGTGGCCGGCGCCATCGCCGCGGTCAACGGCATCAACGCCGTGCTCGCGCCGGCCTTCATGCGGCTCTATCACCTGAACCACGCCGGCCCGTTCCTGCTGAACATGGTCCTGATGCTGGGCCTGCTGGTCTACGCCTTCCGCAATCACCAGCTGAAGAACGCCGACCCGCAGCCGGCCGGCGTCAGGGCTTCGACGATTGCGGCCCTGGAGCGCTCGGACGAGGCGGGGTGACCGGCTCGGTGGCCGCCGGCGCCGGGGCGGGTTGCGGAGCCGGGGCTTGCGCCGGAGGCGGCGCGAAGGCCGCCGGCGCGACCGAGGGCTGGGCTTCCGTCGTCAACCGCCGCACCACGGCCGTGGACAGATAGCCGTCGGCGATCAGGCCCCGCGACTTCTGCCACTGGCGCAGCGAGGCCCGCGTTTTCAGCCCGATCAGGCCGTCGGGCGCGCCGACGTCATAGCCCAGCGCGTTCAGCGCCCGCTGCGCGGTCATCCGGTCGGCCAGCGACAGGGCGGTCTCCGCCGGCCACGGCTTCACCAGCGGGCCCATCCCGGCGAACCGGTCGGCCAGCAGCCCCACCGCCAGGGCGTAGGCCACACTGTTGTTGTACTTGCGGATCGCGAAGTGGTTGGGGAACAGCAGGAAGGCCGGCCCGGTCGCGCCGGTCGGCGCCACGAACTGCGCCAGCGCCGCCTGGTCGGCGCCATTGAACGGCAGGCCGTCGGCGCGGACCACGCCCCTGGCGGCCCAATCTGCGGGCGTCAATCGCGGCCCCTCCGACAGGCTCCAGTCGAAGTCGGCCGGCACGGTGACCTCGCGTGCCCAGCTTTCGCCCGGCTTCCAGCCGCCCTTGGCCAGCAGGTTGGCGGCGCTCGCCAGCGCATCGGCCGGCGAGGTCCAGATGTCGCGCCGGCCGTCGCCGTCGCCGTCCACCGCGGTCGAGAGGAAGCTCGAGGGGATGAACTGGGTCTGGCCCATGGCGCCCGCCCAGGAGCCCCTCAGTTGGCTGCGCGGGAATTCGCCGGACTGGATGATCTTCAAGGCCGCGATCAGCTCGGTCTCGGCGAACCCGCGGCGGCGGCCCTGGGCGGCCAGCGTCGCCATGGAGCGCACCACGTCGAAGTCGCCCTGGATGGCGCCGAAGCCGCTCTCCATGGCCCACACGCCCAGCAGGATCTCGCGCGGCACGCCGTATTGCGCCTCGATCGCGTCCAGCTGCTGGACCTCGGCGCGCTTGCGGGCCCCGATCGCGCCGCGCCCCTCGGTGACCACGCCCTTGATGTAGTCGCTGAGCGGCTTGGAGAACTCCGGCTGGCGGCTGTCGAGGGCCGAGACGCGCGGATCGGGCGTCAGGCCGGCGAACTCGCGCTGCAGCACCTGCGGCGAGATCCCCGCCTTCACCGCGCGCGGATAGAAGTCGGAGGCCCAGGCGTCGAACACCATGTCGCCGGACGCCGTCGGCGGGGTCACCGGGGTCGGGACCCCTGGTGTCGGCGCGGGCGGCGGCTGCGGCGCGGGGGCCGGCGGCGGGGCCAGTTGCCTGGCGGAGGGACTGGCGCAGGAGGCCAGCAGCAACAGGACGGGTACGAGCAGGTGGCGACGCATGGTTGGAGTCTAATGAGCGTCGATTCAGGCCTCAATGCGGAATGGGCTGAACGGGCCAATCCGTTGACTCCCAAACCGCCGCCCCGTATATGCGCGCGCTCTGTTGGCGCCCGGAGGGGCCCCGTTGGCCCCAAACCAGACGAAGCACGGACATGAAAGTCAGAAGCTCGCTCAAGTCGCTCAAGACGCGTCACCGCGACTGCAAGCTCGTGCGCCGCAAGGGCCGGGTCTACATCATCAACAAGACCGACCCGCGTTATAAGGCCCGCCAGGGCTGACGTCCGCGACGCCGGAGATGCCCAGGGCCGTCCTCTGGGACTTCGGCAACGTCATCGTGCGCTGGGACCCGCGCACCCTCTATTCCAAGATCTTCCCCGATCCGGCCGAGCGCGACCGCTTCCTGAGCGAGGTCTGCACCATGGCCTGGCACGCGCCCACCGACTGCGGCGTCAGCTTCACCGACAACTGCGCCCGGCTGATCGCCAGGCGCCCGGAGCATGAGACGGCGATCTGGGCCTGGCGCGACCGCTGGAGCGAGATGTTCTCGGGCGCCATCGCCGAGACCGAGGCGGCCATCGAGGCGCTGCACGCCAGGGGCGTCCCGCAGTTCGGCCTCTCCAACATCAGCCACGAGACGCTCGATGCGACCCTGGCGCTCAGCCCGGCGTTCGGGCGGCTGGGCAGCGTGATCGCCTCGGGCGTCGAGGGCGTGATGAAGCCCGACGCCGCCATCTTCCGGCTGGCCTGCGAGCGCTATGGCTTCGCGCCCGCGGAGTTCCTGTTCATCGACGACAGCGCCCGCAACATCGAAGCCGCTCAGGCGCTGGGCTTCGAGGTCCACCACTTCACCGACCCGGCGGCGCTTACGCCCGCCCTGCAA
>JAQGIX010000280.1 GCA_028290925.1 Phenylobacterium sp.
GGGTGAAGCTCGGCTTCATGAGCTTCTTCGTGAAGGCCGTGGTCCACGGCCTGAAGATGGTGCCGGAGGTCAACGCCGAGATCGACGGCCAGGACCTGATCTACAAGAACCACTACGACATCTCGGTGGCGGTCGGCACCGAGCGCGGCTTGGTGACCCCGGTGGTCCGCGACGCCGAGCCGCTGAGCCTGGCCGAGATCGAGAAGACCATCGGCGCGCTCGGCAAGAAGGCCCGCGACGGCCAGCTGGCGCTGGAGGACCTGCAGGGCGGCACCTTCACCATCTCCAACGGCGGGGTCTACGGCTCGCTGATGTCGACGCCGATCCTCAATGCGCCGCAGTCGGGGATCCTCGGCATGCACAAGATCCAGGACCGGCCGGTGGCGATGAACGGCCAGGTGGTGATCCGGCCGATGATGTACCTGGCGCTCAGCTACGACCACCGGGTGGTCGACGGCCAGGGCGCGGTGACCTTCCTGGTGCACGTCAAGGAAGCCATCGAGGAGCCGCAGCGGCTGCTGCTGGACCTGTAACCCTCTCCTCACCGCATCGGCGGAGCTCCCCCTGGAGGAGGGCAAGGGACTCGACGAAAAGCCGTTTCAGGCGCAACTTTCAGCGACCCGCGTTACGGGCGGGCCGTTCTGGGGGGAACGCCATGAAGATCCTGCGCATCGCCAATTTGCGCATAGGCCTCGGCGTCCTGGTGGGCGTCTATGGCCTGTCCAATCTTTTGCCGATCGCCAGCAACGTCGCCTACAAGGCCGGCGCTCTGGGCCAGCCGACGGGCGCGATGGCGCGGATGGTTGCGCTGTGGGACGCCACGGCCTGGTGGCAGCTGGGCCTCTGGACCGCGGTGGTGGCCGTCCTGATGCTGGTGGCCTGGCGGCTGGTGTGCGGCCGTCCGGCGCTGGGCCTCTATGTGGCGACCCTGGCGGCCGACGCGGCGCTGTGGTGGGTCATGCAGTCGGGCGCGGCCTATCAGCAGGTGTTCACCCCCGCCGATGTGCAGATGGACTACGACATGCTGCTGGCCATGGCGGTGGTGGGCGTCCTGATCTGGTGGGTGGAGCGGCGTCCCGGCGCCACGGCGGCCTCGGCCTGACCCACCGGTCAATTGAGGGCGCCCGGAACAGCGGTGTCCGGCGGCCGGTTCCTCAGCGCGACGGCGGATCGCGCCGTCGCGACCGGGAGCTGAGGTCATGACCCTCCTGCAAACCGCCGCCGTCGCGTCCGCGGCCCTGAGCGTCGCGCTTAGCGCCTGCGACACCATCGACAATCCCCGCACGGGCGCCCAGGCGGAGGTCTCCAACGCCGGCAATCTCAATTCCAACGGCTCGGCCCAGCCCGGCGGCGCGGGTCCCAGCCCGAACGGCGGGGTCAGCAATCCGGGCACCAGCGGCACCATCTCGCCGACGCCGGGACCTGGCCCGCACTAGGCCGCCCACCAGGCCGCCGATCCGGCCTCAGCAGTTGACCTAGACGGCCACGCGCCTTAGCTGCCCCCACCTCTCTCAGCGGGCGCGAGCATGGCCGAAACCACCTACGACGTCGTCATCATCGGAGGCGGACCGGGCGGCTACAACGCCGCGATCCGCGCCGGTCAGCTGGGTCTGAAGACCGCCTGCGTGGAGAAGCGCGTCACCCTGGGCGGCACCTGCCTGAACGTCGGCTGCATGCCGTCGAAGGCCTTGCTGCACGCCTCCGAGATGTTCGCGGCGGCCGGCTCCGACTTCGCCAAGCTCGGCATCGAGGTCGCACCGAAGCTGAATCTCGGCCAGATGATGCAGCAGAAGGACGAGTCGGTGACGGCGCTGACCAAGGGCGTCGAGTTCCTGTTCAAGAAGAACAAGGTCGACTGGATCAAGGGCGCCGGGAAGATCGCCGGCCCCGGCAAGGTCGAGGTCACGGGCGCGGATGGCGAGACATCCGTCCTAAGCGGCAAGAACATCGTCATCGCCACAGGTTCCGAGCCGGCCGGCCTCCCCGGCGTCGCGGTCGACCAGCAGCGGATCGTGGATTCCACCGGGGCGCTGGCGCTGCCGGAAGTTCCGAAGTCCCTGGTGGTGATCGGCGCCGGCATCATCGGCCTGGAGCTGGGCTCGGTGTGGCGCAGGCTCGGCGCCAAGGTCACCGTCGTGGAGTTCCTCGACCGGATCACCCCCGGCGCGGACGCCGAGCTCGCCAAGACGCTGCAAAGATCGCTCACCAAGCAGGGGATCGAGTTCCGGCTGGGCTCGAAGGTCACCGGCGCCAAGGCGTCCAAGAAGTCCGTCAGCCTCACCGTCGAGCCGGTGGCCGGCGGCGCGGCCGAGACACTCGAGGCCGACTACGTGCTGCTGGCCATCGGCCGACGCCCCTACACGGACGGCCTGGGCCTGGAGAGCGTCGGGATCACGCCCGACAAGCGCGGCTTCATCGAGACCGACCACTGGAAGACCGCGGCGCGCGGCGTCTGGGCGATCGGCGACGTGACGCTCGGCCCCATGCTGGCCCACAAGGCCGAAGACGAGGCGGTGGCCTGCATCGAGACCATCGCCGGCCATGCGGGCCACGTGAACTACGCGGTGATCCCCAGCGTGATCTACACCGCCCCCGAGGTCGCGTGGGTGGGCAAGACGGAGGAGGAGCTGAAGGCCGAGGGTCGCGCCTACAAGGCGGGCAAGTTCCCCTTCACCGCCAACAGCCGCGCCAAGATCAACCACGAGACCGAGGGCTTCGTGAAGGTGCTGGCCGACGCCGCCACCGACGAGGTGCTGGGCGTCCACATGATCGGGCCTTCGGTCTCCGAGATGATCGGCGAGTACTGCGTGGCCATGGAGTTCCGCGCCGCGAGCGAGGACGTCGCCCGCACCTGCCATCCGCACCCGACCCGCTCCGAGGCGCTGAAGCA